>NZ_DAITON010000099.1:0-8705 GCF_036834105.1 Anoxybacillus sp.
ACACAAATAAACTGAAGAAAACGACCGAGCTAGCTAGTAAAGAAATGATTTGCCACGACAGCCAATCATATTTATCGCCGCCAAACGTCAACGCCAACAATAAAGAAACAACTGCCACAACCATCGTAAACATGCCGACTAAATCGAGCTTCACTCGTTCAGCCATGCGTCGATTATGCAAACCAATAGAGATGAGCACAATCGCTAATATACCGACAGGGAGGTTAATGTAAAACACCCAGCGCCAATTTAACGAATCAACAATCCATCCACCCACTTGTGGACCAAGAATAGATGCTAATCCAAATACGCCGCCAAACACACCTTGCCATTTTGCACGCTCTGCTCCTGTAAACAAATCGCCGATAACGATCATTGCCATCGGCATCATAATACCGCCACCAATACCTTGAATAGCGCGGAAAATGATAAGTTGGGTCATCGTATTTGCCATGCCGCATAGCGCTGAACCGATAATAAAAATCGCTAGTCCTGAAATATAAATTGACTTGCGTCCAAATAAGTCAGCGAGCTTCCCGGCAATCGGCACAATCGTTGTCGATGTGAGCATATAAGCGGTTGTCAACCATGCCATCATGCTCAATCCACCGAGCTCCCCAACGATGCGTGGCAACGCCGTCCCGACGATCGTCCCATCGAGCGCTCCAAACAACATTGCAACGAGTAATCCCGTAATTAAAATGCCCCGCTTTTGTTGTATATTGGCCATGCTTGCTTGTATCGCGGCCTGTTCTTTCATTCTAATCACTTCTCCTCTTTTTCGTTTGTCGCAACAATTTTTTCGATAATATGAACAAACTGTTCAAGCTCCTCAAGCTGTAATTGGCTTAAATATCGCTCGATAATTTTTCTCCGCTCTGCCCGTGCGTGCTGAAGCATATGCCTTCCCTTTTCAGACAGCTGAATATACACGACACGCCGATCTTCTTCATCCCGCTCTCGCAACACAAATCCGCTTTTATATAAGCGATCAATCATCGTTGTGATCGCGCTCGGTTTCACAAACATTTCATCCGCTAACTCACTTACTGTACATTTCCCGCGCTTTGAAAGCAAATTTAAAATAAAAAACTGCGGTTTCGTTAAGCCGATTTCCTCCTTTGCTAAATCGGCGGCCAATTTGCGAACGGCCAATGAAAACGCATGCTCTAATCTCTCAACGAGTACAGTAAACGGCGCCCGCTCCATACACACCCCACCTTTTTTTAATGATATAAATATTTAACATAGTTAAATATATACGAAAGAAAATATAAAGTCAATGAATCATTCCTGACGTATCAAATGATCCGCTCGTTCATACATTGTCATAAGGAGGGAGTGCGATGAAACGAGATGAACAAAAAGCGTTAGAAAGAGCGATTGCGGAAATTACAGAAATTGCTGAAGGGTTTGGGCTTGATTTTTATGAAATGCGCTATGAAATTTGTCCTGCTGACATCATTTACACGTTCGGAGCATACGGGATGCCAACACGCTTTTCGCATTGGAGCTTTGGAAAACAATTTCATAAAATGAAACTTCACTATGACCTCGGATTAAGTAAAATTTATGAACTTGTTATTAACTCCGATCCGTGCTACGCATTTTTATTAAATACGAACACACTCATTCAAAATAAATTAATTGTCGCGCATGTCCTTGCCCATAGCGACTTTTTTAAAAATAACGTTCGCTTCAGCAATACGAAGCGGGATATGGTTGAAAGCATGGCAGCGACAGCGGAACGAATTAAACATTACGAACACGAATACGGGAAACAAGAAGTTGAAAAATTTTTAGACGCCGTATTAGCTATTCAAGAACATATTGATCCATCGCTCCTGCGCCCGAAGCTTGCATGGACGTTAGCCGACACGGAAGTGTACGAAGAGGAGAACGAAACGCGCAAACCGTCCCCGTATGACGATTTATGGTCGCTTGATGAAAAGAAAAAAACACAGCCCGTTCGAAAAAAACGAAAAAAGTTCCCACCACATCCAGAAAAGGATTTGCTACTATTTATCGAAGAATATAGCCGTGAACTTGACGAATGGCAGCGCGACATTTTGACGATGATGCGCGAAGAAATGCTTTATTTTTGGCCGCAGCTTGAAACGAAAATTATGAACGAAGGCTGGGCATCCTATTGGCATCAACGTATTTTGCGAGAAATGGATTTAACGAGCGACGAAGCGATCGAATTTGCCAAATTAAACGCCGGGGTTGTTCAACCTTCCCGCACCGGCATTAATCCATATTACTTAGGACTAAAAATTTTTGAAGATATCGAACAACGGTGGGACAATCCGACCGAAGACATGAAAAAGCTTGGCGTCAAGCCAGGTTCAGGACGAGCAAAAATATTTGAAGTGCGCGAGCTAGAATCGGACATTTCGTTTTTACGCAACTATTTAACAAAAGAACTCGTCATGCGTGAAGATATGTATTTATTCCAAAAGCAAGGAAAAGACTATAAAATCGTTGATAAACATTGGGAACATGTGCGCGATCAGCTCGTGAACATGCGCGTCAACGGTGGCTTTCCATATATTACAGTCAACGATGGCGATTACATGCGCAACGGGGAGCTGTATTTAAAACATTGGTACGAAGGAATTGAACTTGACGTCAAATATTTAGAAAAAGTGCTTCCATACATTTATCAGCTTTGGGGGCGTGCCGTTCACATCGAAACGATCATCGAAAACAAAACGACGTTATTCACATACGACGGACGAAACGTACAGCGAAAATATATATGAGCTACTGAATCAATCAGTAGCTTTTTTGTTGAAACTTTTTTCTTTTTTTTCCGTACATACATATAAATAACAAGAAAGGTGGGTTTATATGGAGAAACGTTCTCTTGCTGGCATCATCATCGGTACTATTTTAGGCATTTTTCTTCTCGTCATTGCCTTGACGTCATGGTACACCGTTGATGAGTCAGAACAAGCAATTATTTTAACATTCGGTAAAATTGATGAAGAAGTAAGTACACCCGGTCTACATTTTAAACTTCCTTGGCCTATTCAAAAAGTAGAAAAATTATCGCGCGAGACATTTAGCTTACAGTTTGGATATAAAGAAGAAAACGGAAAGGTTGTCGCCTCGAATCAAGGTGATACAAAAATGATTACAGGTGATGAAAATATTGTACTTGCCGATATGGTCGTGCAATGGAAAATTACTGACCCTGCAAAATTTCTTTACCGTTCATACGAGCCAGAGCAAATTTTGTACAATGCAACGTCTGCTTCTTTGCGCAGCGTCATCGGCAGTTCAAAAATTGATGATGCCTTGACGTCCGGCAAAGCAAAAATCGAGGCAGATGTGCGCGAGTCGCTGACCGCACTAATGAAAAAGTACGATATTGGCATTTCCATTTTAGCTGTCAAGCTACAAGACGTCGATTTACCAAACGATGAAGTGCGCAAAGCATTTACAAACGTTACCGACGCACGTGAAACGATGAACACAAAAATTAACGAAGCAAATAAATACCGCAACAAACGGACGAAAGAAGCCGAAGGGGAAAAAGACGCACTCATCTCCCAAGCGGAAGCAGATAAAGTGGCACGCATCGAAAAAGCATATGGAGACGTCGCAAAATTTAACGCCTTATATGAAGAATACAAAAACGCAAAAGACATTACAAAACAACGGCTAATGATCGAAACGCTTGAACAAGTGTTGCCATACACGCGCATTTACATTATGAATGACGATGGGAATACACTAAAATATTTACCAATTCAACCGATCGAAAAACAAACGACAGAGAAAAAGGCAGAGAAAGGAAGTGGTAACGAATGACAAACTTCCAAGACGATCAAAACGTCATTTCATTTAAAGATAAAATGCCGAAAAAATGGTTCCGCTTCATCATGAGCGGCGGCATTGGTCTCCTTCTGTTGATCGTTGCTTTAACAAACATATATATTGTCCATGAAAATGAATATAAAGTTGTACACCAATTCGGTGAAATCGTTCGCATCGATCAAACACCAGGTTTACGGTTCAAAATTCCGTTCATTCAAACCGTCACATCGCTACCGAAAGCGCAAATTTTTTATGACGTTGCTGAAGCGGAAATTAACACAAAAGATAAAAAACGAATTCTTGTCAATCATTATGCTATTTGGGAAATTACAAATCCGAAAGAAATGATTCAAAATGCCCGCACATTAGAAAATGCAGAATCGAAAATGGATGAATTTATTTTCTCGATCGTTCGCACCGAACTTGGACGGTTAAATTATGATGAAATTATTAACGATGAAAAATCATCGCGTGGTAGCTTAAACGATGAAGTAACAGCAAAAGTGAACGAGCTCTTGCAACAAGATCGTTATGGTATTCGCGTCGTTGATGTACGAATGAAGCGCATTGACTTGCCAGAAGAAAACGAACAATCTGTGTATAAACGAATGATTTCCGAACGCGAATCGAAAGCGCAAGAATATTTGTCGATGGGGGATGCGCAAAAACAACGTATTATCGCCCAAACAGACCGCGAAGTAAAAGAGATGCTCGCGAAAGCGCAAGCCGATGCAGAACGCATTCGTGCATCGGGCGAACAAGAAGCGGCGCGCATTTATAACGAAACATTCGCAAAAGATCCTGAATTTTATTCCTTTTATCGCACGCTCGAGTCGTACAAAACAACGATTGGCGAAGATACAGTCGTCATTTTACCTGCCAACTCCCCATACGCCAAATGGTTGTTAGGGCAAACGCGCTGATCATTCAGCGCGTTTCGTGTTTAAGTAGCCACGTTTTCATCTCTACTCCCCATGCATATCCACCGAGCTTTCCACCTGTACGCACAACGCGGTGACAAGGAACGATAATGGTCATCGGGTTATTGCCGACAGCATTTCCGACCGCTCGAACAGCTTTCGGATTTCCAATTTGTTTGGCAATATGAGCATACGAAACCGTTTGTCCGTAAGGAATCGTCTGTAATGCTTCCCATACACGCATTTGGAATGGAGTACCAATGAGCCGAAGTGGAACGGAAAAAGATGTGCGCTTTTTCTGAAAGTATTGCTCAAGTTCTTCGATACAACGCATGAAACAAGTTGGTACATTTTCCTTCTGCTCGCCACACCGTTCTACCACATCCACGCGTTCAATGCCTTCATTCGTTCCCGTTATTTGTAGCCAACCGATCGGTGATTCATAATATGCGACGTGTTTCTCCATGCCAACTCTCCTCTACCAAATCACACAACATTTACAGCGAAAAAAAAGGCCATCTTTTCATAAACTACATATAGCTCCTCACGATAAGGAGGGTTTGCGTTGCATACAGCCGATTATGATAAGGCGCTTTACTATACGTACCGATCTGAATGGGATCACTTGCTTATTCTTATGGTACGCACAAAAGACGATTTGCTTTCGAAAAAAATTGAACAGTTTCTTCATGCATATAACTTCGAAAAAGATTACACCGTCGTTCAAAAACGATTGAACGCCTTGTTGCGCTATATCGATCACGCGTTAGACGTATACGAACAAGAGCCGACATGGACGATGCAATACGATGATTAGAGCGAAAGGAATAAACTCCTTTCGCTTTCCTTATACGACTGGATATGTTTGAATAAGCGGATGTAATACAATTTCATCAACCGTCATATGTTTTGGCGCGCTTGCCATATATACGACAGCTTGTGCAACGTCTTCTCCTTTTAGCCAATCCGCTTTTTCAGGCAAGCCTTGAGTCGAATTAGCGAAATATGTATCGACCATACCTGGATTAATCGTACCAACGCGAATGCCGTATGAACGCACTTCTTGCGCCACACTTCCTGAAAATCCTTGAACGGCATATTTTGTCGCCGTATATGCCGAACCATTTGCAATCGTGTAACGGCCGACATCGGATGAAATTGTAATAATCGTGCCGGAACGTTGTTTTTTCATGTGTGGAAGTACAGCTTTCGTCCCGATAAACACACCTTGTACATTCACTTCAAATAGACGTCTCCACTCTTCGACTGTCGTTTCTTCCACAGGCTTAAATACACCAATGCCTGCATTGTTTACAAGCAAATCAATGCGGCCAAATGTGGCAACAGTTTCCGCGACGACCTCGTTCATTTGTTGTTCATTAGATACGTCCGCTTGAAATGTTTTTGCCTCTTTCAACTGTTCGCCAACACGATGAATATCGGATGAACTCCCGATTAATGCAAGTTTCATTCCTTGCTTAGCCAACGCATGTGCGATTGCCAAACCGATGCCGCGTGACGCCCCCGTCACAATCGCAACCTGTCCTTGTAACATGTTGAACACATCCTCTCTATGTTGTCGCTTTTATGTTACCCTCACCCTATGCAAAAAACAACCGATAAGGTACTACACCTTATCAGCTGTTAATGCATATACACGCTCCATGACTGCCGTTTCTAACTGTTCTAACTTCGTTTTCGCCTCCGTCAATGTTTGTCCTTTTACTCCAAAATAAAACTTCATCTTTGGCTCCGTTCCAGACGGACGCGCGCAAAACCACGAGCCGTCCTCCAATACGTATTTTAATACGTTCGACTTCGGCAAATCGATATTTTCTCTTTCTCCTGTTTCCACATGCACTCGTTCGCTCGTCTTATAGTCTTCGCGAATGACTATACGCTGATTGGCAACAATAGTCGGTGGCTCCGAGCGAAACGTAGCCAATAACGATTCAATGCGCTCCGCTCCCTCTTTTCCTTTGAGCGTTAATGAACGAAGCCCTTCTTGATAATATCCGTATTGCTCAAACAATTGCATCAGCGCCTCATATAAAGATAAGCCTTGCTTTTTATAAAACGCGCATACTTCAACAGCTAAAACGGCCGCTTGAATTGCATCTTTATCGCGGGCAAAGTCGCCGATTAAATAGCCATAACTTTCTTCGTAACCAAATTGAAATACATACTCGCCTGTTTGTTCGTACTGTTTAATTTTTTCACCAATAAATTTAAACCCCGTCAACGTATCCATCGTTTCCATATCGAATGACCGGGCGATTGCACGTCCAAATTCAGATGTGACGATTGTTTTAAATACAATCCCGTTTTTCGGTAACATTCCTTTTTCTTTCTTTTGTGAAAGAATGTAATGAAGCAATACACCGCCTGTTTGGTTGCCTGTTAAAACAACGTATTCCCCTTCATCGTTTTTAACTGCAATGCCTAAACGATCCGCATCAGGATCAGTCGCAATTAACATATCAGCATCGACTTGCTTGCCAAGCTCAATTGCCAACTCGAACGCTGCATGTTCTTCTGGATTCGGGGACTTCACCGTTGAAAAATTCGGATCAGGTTGCTCTTGTTCTTTCACAACAAACACGTTGTCGTAGCCAAATTCCCTTAATCCGCGTTGAACGAGCTTATTTGCCGTGCCGTGAAGCGGTGTAAACACTACTTTCACGTCGACTTCATTCGCCAGTTCAGGGCGAAGAGAAATCGTTTTTAACTTCTGTATGTATGCCTCATCGATCTGTGCACCAATGATTTGAATAAGTCCTTTTTCTTTTAATACGTCTTCTTCTTCCACTGCAAGCTCCCATTCATTTTCAATGGCGTTGACATGTTCAATAACAACATCCGCGATGTGTGGCGGCAATTGCGCCCCATCTTCTCCGTATACTTTATAGCCGTTATACTCCGGTGGATTGTGGCTTGCAGTGATGACAATGCCGGAAAAAGCGCGTAAATGACGCACCGCAAACGAAAGCTCAGGTGTCGGGCGAAGCTCATCAAACACATACGTTTGAATGCCATGCGTCGCAAGCGTTTTTGCTGCTTCCATCGCAAACTGTTGCGACTTATGGCGTGAATCGTATGCGATCACAACTCCTCGTTTTTTTGCTTCCTCTCCAAACGACTCGATATAGCGCGCTAATCCCGCCGATGCCTTGCGCACCGTATATATATTCATTCGATTCGTTCCCGGTCCGATTTCCCCGCGCATGCCACCGGTGCCAAACTCTAACGTTTTATAAAAGCAATCCTCCAATAACTTTTCATCTTTCTCTAGTTGTTCCAAATGAGCTCGTAATTCTTCGTCTAATTGTGCTTCCCTCCAGCGCTCGTATACCACTTTCCAAGTCATGTTTATCCCTCCATATCATTGCTCATTGTAATTTATTCTCCTACTTTTGTTCAAATTCCTTTTTCATCGATAAAAAGGAGCCTCTTGCGTAAAGAAGCTCCTTTCTCGTTTAATGATATGAAGGTTCAGAAATCTCGGATAGCGCTTGTTCTGCCGCTTCATCATACGTTTGATTTGTCGCGATGTCTCCAAGCGCAACGATGCCGCAAAGCTCGTTATTTTGTACGATTGGTAAGCGACGAATTTGGTTTTTTGCCATGACTTTTGCTGCTTCGTCAACGCTCATACTTGGCGTCCCTGTCACGACATCGCTTGTCATTACTTGTGAAACGGGCGTCGAAGGGTTCAACCCTTGCGCTGTGATGCGAAGGGTAATGTCACGGTCAGTAACCATCCCTTTTACCTTTCCGTTTTCAACAACAGGAATGGCGCCAACGTTATGCTCATTCATAAGTTGTGCCGCCTCTTGAACGGATTGATCTGGTGTAACCGTTGCCACTTGGCGCGTCATAATTGATTCAACTGTATGGTTCAATATGATCCTCCCCTTTCGTCTTTTATTGTGTACGTTCATCTGTTCATTATGTAAGTAA
>NZ_DAITON010000100.1:0-8528 GCF_036834105.1 Anoxybacillus sp.
AGGAAGATAAAAAAATCCTCCCGATTTTTGTCGAGAGGGTGCGAAATGTGAGATAATAGGAAAAGGAAGAAAGAAATAGGGAAAAAAGTCGGACAGTATAATGAATTTATAAAAAAGGATGGATGACGATGAAAAAAAGATATATATGTAGCGCCATGTTTTCGATTAGTCTATTGTTAAGTGGTTGTGCGCAAAAAGAAAATAATCATACGTCTACAGAACATGAAATGAGTGATATACGTGAGGAAACTGCCTCAATTCATATACTTCCATCATTTTTATCTTCCTATAATGAGTCGATGGCTCATTTGTACGAACAGGCTGCAAAACATCAAGCGTTACTAGAACATATCCCTTGTTATTGTGGCTGTGGTGAGTCGGTTGGTCATAAAAATAATTATGAATGTTTCGTATATGAAAATAAAAACAACGGGGCCATCGTGTGGGACGATCATGCGACAAAATGTGGGGTTTGTTTAGAAACTGCAGCTATTTCGATCGAACAATATGAGAAAGGAATGCCTATCAAAGACATTCGCCACTTTATTGATGAAACATATAAAGAAGGATACGCCAAACCGACACCGACAAAGCCGATGTAAAAAGCCGAGCATTTCGCTCGGCTTTTTACTTTTTCGTTAATTGCCATGCCTGCTTGAGATCTTTCCATGAAGACGCTTGATTATACATGAGCACGCCGCCGCGATACACTTTTGAACCAAATACGAATAAAAAGGCAATTGTTCCGACGAGCAAACCGATGCTAAGGACAATTTCCCAAGTTGGAACGTTCAACATGCCAATGCGTAAAAACATAATCATCGGGGTAAAAAACGGGACAAACGACATTGCTGTCATAAACGGTGACTCCGGTGCATTTAAACCAAACATCGCCATGATAAACGCTGCGACAACGAGCATCGTCACAGGGCCAGCCATTTGTTGTACTTCTTCGACGCGGCTGACGATCGAACCAAGCACAGCAAATGACATCGCATACAACAAATAGCCGAGCAAGAAAAAGAGAATGCCATATAAAATAAGGGAGAGAGGCAGTTCATCCATGCCAATTAGCTGACGCAACATATCACTATTTTTCATCGATGCATAACCAACCGAAAATATGAGAATAAATTGCGTCAAACTTAACAAAGCAATCCCTAAAATTTTTCCGAACAATTGCTGAATGGGTGAGATGCTTGATATTAAAATTTCCATAATGCGAGATGACTTTTCTGTTGCTACTTCCATCATCATCATACTTCCGTACATTAACACAAACATGTACATCGCAAACAATAGCACATAAACGATCGCCCTTGCTTGATTTAGTTGTTCTTCTGTTTTGGCATGTTGTTCAAGCGCCACTTTTTCCATCGCAATCGGTGCATATAGTGCGTTGATTTGTTCATACGTTAACCCGATTTGCTTTGCCATCATCGCGATTTTGACTTGTTGCAATGCTTGCTCGATTTCATGCGTAACATCACTATCTGCAATATTTTTCGCATAATATGTCACTTTCGGCTGCGCATTTTGTACGTCAAGCACGATATACGCATACCATTGATCCGTTTGAACATATGTTTTCGCTTGTTCTTCACTTCCATCATGGCGAACAAGACTTGTTTCTTTATTCGTTTGAAATTGTGCTTGTAGTGCTTCGTACCATCCATTTGTTTCGTCAATAACACCGATTGTTTTTTGACCATCATTACTAAATGCTTCTATGATGCGATCTAGCTGACTAATACCAAATACAATCAAAGCAGTAACAATCGTTGAAATTAAAAAAGACTTTGATTTTAATTTTGTTACATACGTATGAAGAAAAACAATCCAAAACTTATTGCTCATACGCTGCACCTACTTTCTCAATGAAAATATCATTCAACGATGGTTCTTCTAATGAAAATGTGCGAATAAATCCTTTCGAATAAATATGTTCAAGAATATGTTGCGATACGCTCTCATCCGCTATTTGCAAACGGACTCCTTCAACAGTCTTCTCCATTTTTATTACACCTGGAATGTGTATTAATGTGTCAAACGGAAGTTCCCCATGAATAATGACATTTTTTTTGCCAAAAGATCTTTTTAACTCTTTAATTGATCCATGCACAATCGGTTTTCCTTTATGCATAATGCATATATGCTCACATAATTGTTCGACATGTTCCATCCGATGACTTGAGAAAACGATCGTTGTTCCTTTTTTCTGTAAATCAATAACAGCCTCTTTCAACATTTCTACATTTACCGGATCTAACCCGCTAAACGGTTCATCTAAAATGAGTAGTTGCGGTCGATGGAGCACTGCAGCGATAAATTGAATTTTTTGTTGATTGCCTTTTGATAGTTGTTCTACTTTTTGGTCTTCATATTGTGGTATTTTAAAACGCTCGAGCCAATCGCGCATTTCCTTTACAATTTCTTCTTTATGTAACCCTCGTAATCTACCTAAATAAATGAGTTGCTCTTTTACTTTTAGCTTTGGGTACAGCCCTCTTTCTTCTGGTAAGTATCCGATAAGATGACTATGTTTGTACGTGATGCGCTCACCGTTCCACGTAATCTCTCCTTTTGTCGGCTCAAGTAATCCTAAAATCATTCGAAACGTTGTCGTTTTCCCCGCTCCATTCGCTCCGAGAAATCCAAACATACGCTGTTTTGGAATAGATAATGTTACGTCATCTACCGCTACAAACGAACCGAACTGTTTTGTTACATGTTGTAAAACTAATCCCATGCTTTTCACTCCTTTCTCTTTCATTCTATTATAACGTATGACGTCAGGTAAAAGTTTCATATATTTACTTTTTTATGTTAAAAAATAAGAAAAAACATACTTCTTTCTTATCCACCATTCATTTATAATGAAAAACGTCGGACGACAACTCCGTGCTGAAATGCAGGAAATAGGCGATTAACTTCGTTGTGACATTCGAGCCGTAAAAAGTAAATTAGAAGCGAAAATTGATGTTCCCCGACAAGAGATGAACGAACGATTTCAACAGGTAAACGAGAAAATGGACCTTCTCGATCTATGAGACACGCAAGAAACTGTTGATTTACTTTCTTCCAAAACACTTCAACATGAACGAAAACTTCGTCTTTTGTCCAAACAGTCGTAAAACCCATTGACATCTTCATTTTTTTGTTTCATAATTCTGAAAAAAGACATATGTGGAATAAGGCACGGGACGAGTAAACCGATGGAACGTGTCAGAGAGTGGAACCCATAGGCTGGAAGGTTCCTCACGCAAAATCGGTTGAACCTACCCTATACGGCCGCTTATGCAAACATAAGCCGTTCTCCCGACGTTACAGGGCAAGAGGTGGGCGCATTGCGCCAAAAAAGGTGGTACCGCGGAAACGACGCTTTTCCGTCCTTTTCTATAAGGGCGAAGGAGCGTTTTTTTATTTCAAGGAGGTGGAAAGGTGAAAAAAAAGCGAATCGTTGTCAAAATTGGTAGCAGCTCGTTAACCGAAAAAAATGGCACACTTTCAGAACAAAAGCTTGTTGAACATGTCGAAGCACTTGCTCATATGAAGCAATTAGGACACGATATCATTCTTATCTCATCAGGTGCCGTAGCAGCCGGATTCGGTTTACTTGGGTATCGCTCACGCCCGAAGACGATCGCCGCGAAACAAGCAGCGGCAGCAGTCGGTCAAGGCTTGCTTATGCAAACATACATTTCCGCCTTTCGTTCGTTCGATATTGTCACAGGACAGTTGTTGTTAACGCGTGCAGATTTTTACGACCGCGAGCGATTTCGCAACTTATTTGCGACAATTTCTACATTGTTAGAACGTGGTGTGCTTCCAATTATTAATGAAAACGACTCAATTGCAGTGGAAGAGTTGACGTTCGGGGATAACGATTTATTGTCCGCGCTTGTAGCCGGTTTTTTGCATGCTGATGCTCTTATTATTTTAACGGACATTAATGGGCTATATGACAAACATCCGAATCACCCTGAGGCAAAAAAATATTATTTTCTCTCGGAAATGACTGACGAGCTTATCGAACAAGCAGGCGGTAGCGGATCTGCGGTTGGAACGGGTGGAATGAAATCAAAGCTGCTTGCCGCACAAAAAGCTCTTTCTTTTGGTGTCAGCGTCTTTATCGGTACAGGAAAAGGAAAAGAAAAATTGAAACATATTTTAGAAGGAAAAGGCGACGGGACGTATATCGGCTCCCCTTTTCAAGAACATATGCAAATGCGCAAACAATGGATTGCTTATCATTCAAAAGTGTCCGGAACGATTGAAATTGATGAAGGAGCAGAAAGTGCCCTTTTACATAAAGGAAAAAGCTTATTGCCTGCTGGCGTAATCAATGTATTCGGTTCATTTCAAGCGCTTGATGTTGTCAATATTGTGAATCAAAAAGGTGAGGTGATCGCCAGAGGGCAAGTATATTATGCTGCCGACGATTTAGCGAAAGTAAAAGGTTTTTCAAGCGAGGAAGCGAAACAATATTCCTTCCACCATCGCCCAGAAGTCATTCATCGCGATAACTTAGTATGTTTTAAAAACATAACAGTCCGATAAATACGAAAAGGAGCGAAAAAAATGAACGAATTACTTACAAAAGCAAAGAAACTAAAACAAGTTTCTAAACGTTTAGCATTATTATCAACGGAAGAAAAAAACAAGGCGCTTGCGATCATCGCGGAAACATTAGTTGCACGAAAATCGTACATTTTAGAAGAGAATGAAAAAGATATGGAAAACGGAAAAGAAAACGGACTCTCCCCTTCGTTGCTTGACCGACTACAACTGACGGAAGAACGTATTCACCAAATTGCTGACGGTGTTCGCCAAGTGATTCAGCTACCAGATCCAATCGGCGAAACGATCGAACAATGGACGCGACCAAACGGGCTCAGATTAAAACAAATTCGCGTGCCGCTTGGTGTTGTCGGTATGGTATATGAAGCCCGTCCAAATGTAACAGTCGATGCAGCTAGTCTTTGTTTAAAAACGGGAAATGCCGTCTTGTTGCGCGGTAGCTCGTCCGCCATTCACTCGAATAAAGCGCTCGTATCCGTCATGCAAGAAGCGTTAAAACAATCGTCAGTTCCATCCGATGCGATTCAATTATTAGAAGATACAAGCCGTGAAACAGCACAACACATGTTTCGTTTAAAAGAATATGTGGATGTTCTCATTCCACGAGGAGGTGCTGGACTTATCCAATCGGTCGTCGAACACGCCACAATTCCTGTGTTAGAAACAGGCGTCGGCAATTGTCATATTTTCATTGACGACTCCGCCGAAAAAGAAATGGCACTCGATATCGTCATAAACGCTAAACTACAACGTCCGTCTGTCTGCAATGCGGTTGAAACGGTCATCGTTCACGACCAATGGCCATATATAAGTGCGTTGCTTGAAACGCTGCATGAAAAAGGGGTCGAGCTGCGCGGCGACAAACGGCTCTCGTCTACATATCCGTTCGTCCGTGAAGCGACAGAAGCCGACTGGGCGACTGAATTTTTAGCCCCGATTTTAGCGGTGAAACTCGTCGAAACGGTCGACGAAGCCATTGAACACATTGAACGCTACGGCACAAAACATTCCGAAGCGATTATTTCTAAAACCGATGAACATGTAGAGCAGTTTTTTGCTCATGTCGATGCCGCTGTATTGTACCATAACTCCTCCACTCGCTTCACCGACGGCGAACAGTTCGGATACGGTGCGGAAATCGGCATTAGCACACAAAAACTGCACGCTCGCGGCCCAATGGGTTTGCGTGCCATCACGACAACAAAAACACTTGTGTATGGCAATGGACAAGTGCGGGCGTAAAAAAACCTAGCCTCTATGTGGGGCTGGTTTTTTCGTCTTACCGAATCGCTTCTAATACTTCCGCAAACCGCTGATGCTCGTCACTCCATTTCGCCTTTTCTAATCGCAATGACATCGGAATATCGCAATGAATGGCCGCAAGTTTGCGCGACAAATAAAGCGAATCAAAATGTTCGGTTATTTTTTGTTGCTGTGCTTTTGTTAAGTTCGCTAAATTCTCGATGATTCCTTCAATCGATCCGTATTGTTGAATAAGTTTAAACGCTTGCTTTTCCCCGATGCCGCGTACGCCTGGATAATTGTCGCTCGCATCGCCCATGAGCGCTTTCACATCGATGAGTTGATGTGGTTGAATCCCTTTTTCTTTAATAAAGCGTTCGAGCGTGTACGCCTCATAGTTGCCAATGCCTTTCGCCAGTAAGTAGACTATGACATGTTTTGAAAGAAGTTGAAATAAATCATGATCCCCGGTCACAATCGAAATGCGCATCTCATCACGATATTGCTTTACAAGCGAGCCGATGCAATCGTCCGCTTCGGCACCGAGCACGCCGATATTCGGAATACCGAGCATTGCCACTGCTTCTTTCGCTAAATCAAACTGCGGAACTAATTCGTGTGGTGGCTCACCTCGATTCGCTTTATAGTCCGGAAACCATTCGGTGCGAAACGTCGTACTTCCCATATCCCAACAACAAACGACGTGCGTCGGTTGAAGGGCATTTGTCACCGCTTCGATATGCTTTACTACCCCATATGCCGCATTCGTCGGCACCCCACGGCTATTCATCATCCATCTCGGCGCTGTTGCATAAAACGATCGAAACAATAACGCCATTCCATCGATTAATAACAAATGTTCTCGTTCCATCGCTCGTTATCCTTTCTATGTATCGATGAAACAAGTATAACAAAAAACCACCCCATATGGGATGGTGGAACCGTTCGAAAATATTTTGTGCAACGTATCATTTATTGTAAACGTCTTTTTTTAAAAAACACCCAATATCCAAAAATCAAGCGATACTCAAGATCTTTTCTACAAGGTTGCCTCATGAAAATGATTGATATATGTCCTTCCTACAAATTCACCATTTTACCATTCGATAATATTAAGCCATCGCCGATCATGCTCCGTATCCTCATATTTCAATATCAAATGTCCTTGTTGATCGAAATAGAGAAAAAGCGGATGAGGATCGATTCTCTCCTTTATTGTTTTCCACTTTCCGTCATGTCTCTCGTAAATGGAAACTTGACCTTTCTCATCCAAAAACGCTACTTTCCCTTTTGCAGCATCAAAATAGTGAATAATCCCATGCTTAATAGGAAACACAAAAAACTCTTTCTTTTTCACATCAAAATACCCAAATTTTTGATCATCTAGATATCGTAGATCGCGAAAATGGAGCGCATAAATCATCCCATTGTCATAAACTGCATAAGCAGGAAATGGAGCAGGAGCTTCGTACCTACTCGTAGTACCCGTAGGAATGTCATAAATATAATAATAACCTTTCCCATTTTCCGAATCGGTCCATACGACTTTGTCATCACGTAGTGAGACGAACTCGTTATACAGCCCTTGCGATACTGTGCGACCAATCGTTTTCGTCTGCCGTGTCGATAAATGACAAAGCTTCACTTGTCCAAATGATGCTCCCCTTTCTGTCCAAGCAACATTATCCCCATTTAATACCGGATCGAAGACAGTGGGAAAAGAAGAGGAAGATTCAGCAATTTGGAACGTTTCCCCTGTTTTCCGATTCATCCCCCAAATGACTGAACTATCTCCAAAGGAGGTTGAATCTTCCCAAACAACCCAATGTTTGTTTGCCTGCACCCACTGTACAATCGCTTCCGGATGTTTAGAGCGAAATAACACGCGCTGTTCTTTTGTTTTCACATTTATAGAAATGAGTTCATTCACCGATGCACGGTTCGTCTTATCACCATTCACTCCAACAAATAATTCATCTCCTACTTTCACAGCATGCGTCCAATTTGGAGAAGGAACATCCAGTTTTAGCAAGTTTGGTTGCGTAGTAATACGTTCCGATAGGTTTGATTTCTGCTCACTACACCCAACACATATGGAAACTGTACCAACAAGAGATAATAATAGAAAATATATTTTCTTTTTCATAATCATCAATATCCCCTTAATAAGCCATAGCCATATTCGAGCCATTTAAATCTGCATTGTACACCGCTCGAAATACCCCATTTTCTTTTGTAGATCCTAGCGCTTCCCAATGTGTTCCATATCTTTTTGTTCTGCAAGCTTTAGCCACTTTTCATAGTTTTCAGGCGTCAATGTAAAATCATCCACTGTGGCTCCCTGTTCTCCATGAACAATAGTAGGAAACAAAAAAATAGAAACAACAAGCTTGACGGAAAAAACATTCGATCGACCAACGCTCGGCGTAGTAGCGTAAGATGTCCTCATCTCTTAACTCACGATTGGCGCTCAAGATGCCATGAAGATGTTCAGATGTCATCGGTTGATGGGCTTCCTAGGAGGGGATCACCACAGCATCATCGAGAACTTTGAGAGCGCCTTCGTAACGATACAACCGATAACGCATTTCTTTACCGTGACAAGGTGAGTGTCTTTCGGTGCAATGTATTTGGGCAAACTACTTGGCTTGAAAACTGTAGATGAGCATTTTTTATTACATTAATTTCCATACCCAAGAGACAAA
>NZ_DAITON010000101.1:0-7062 GCF_036834105.1 Anoxybacillus sp.
ACGAAGAAGAATAAAAACGCCGCGATAAATCCGTGTGACACCGCTTGGAAAATCGCCCCTTGTATTCCCGCTTCGTTAAGAGATCCAAGGCCGATCAATACAATGCCCATATGCGATACGCTCGAATAAGCGAGCACCATTTTAAAATCGGTTTGTCTAAACGCTAAAAACGCGCCGTACAATAAATTTACAACTCCTAAAACGATGAGCCATGTCGAAAATTGTTGGAATTGCCCGGGAAATAATCCGAGGGCGATGCGAACGAGACCGAAAGCACCAATTTTTAACAAAACCCCTGCATGCAGCATAACGACAGAAGGTGGCGCTTGTACGTGCACGCGCAACATCCAACGATGAAGCGGCACGATCGGCAATTTTACCCCAAATGCGACAAGCAAGGCGATAAACAATCCGTAACGAAGATCGTCGGAAATTGGCGAAATGGTTTGCATTTGCGCAATCGGGTCCGTCAATATGTGGCGCAACTCCGCGATATTCGCTGTGCCGGTGCGCGCAAACAAAATGGCGATCACAATTAACAAAACGGCTGAGCCGAGACCGTTATAAATTAAATAACTATACGCAGCTTTTTCTTTTTCGAAATAGCCCCATTTTCCGATTAAGAAAAACATCGGAATGAGCGTCAATTCGAAAAAGATGAAAAAGAGAACGAGGTTGCTTGCCGCAAAAACGCCAAGCATGCCGATTTCAAGCAATAAAAACAGTTGAAAATAGCCTTTCCATTCTTTTTGAATGGATATGGAAGCAAGCGCAGCGAGCGTTGCTAAAATGGTTGTTAGCACGATCATGACGAGCGCAAAACCGTCGACGTGCAGTTCATACGCCACCGTAAAATCCGTTTCCCTTAAAAACGGAAACTCGCCAAACCGAATCCATGAACGCTTTTCTGTCAGTTGACTGACGTCATAACCATTTTGATATTGCCAAAAAGCAAACAACGATAAACATAACGATGGCAACGTCGCCAACACACCGAGCCATTTAATCGCTTTTTCTTGCTCTTTCGAAATGAAAGAAAGAACGAGTATACCTAAAAGCGGGGAGAAAATTAAGAGCGATAAAAAGTATGGTTGCATTATAAATACCCCCCTGTCACCGCAAAAATGACGACGAGAATCGCTAAAGCAACAATCGTGACCGTGCCGTACATTTGTACTTGACCGTTTTGTAGACGCGAACCGATTCGTCCGATGCCGCGTGTCGCTGCTGCAAGCGACCGAGCTATTCCTTCGACGAGGAAGCGATCGATGTATTCAAACAGCAAGCTGATGAATGCGGTCGCACGAATGACAGTCAGTCCGTAAAACTCATCGACGTAATATTTATTCATCAGCACATTGTACGTCATCGGAAAACGCGACGATAGCCAATCACGAGCGGTCGCCCGTTTGCCATATATGAGCCATGCGAGCGCAATGCCGCATAATGACACGATTGTCGCAACAATCATAATCCAACTCGGCCCTTCCATATGTGCATGCCAGTTCGTTCCCTCTGTCAACCATTCGCCTAAAAACGCTCCCCACGGTGTTTGGACGTATCCAGAAACGACAGCAAGCACGCCGAGTACAATCATCGGAAACACCATAACCATTGGCGATTCGTGGACGTCGTGGACGCTCGTTCGCGCTTCCCCTGCAAACACAAGGAAAAATAAGCGGAACATATAAAACGCTGTGAAAAAGGCAGCGATAACAGCGACGATAAATAAGCCGACGTGCCCGTGCGTCCACGCGGCAAGTAAAATTTCGTCTTTGCTGAAAAAGCCTGAGAACAACGGAAACCCGCTAATCGCTAACGTTCCGATTAAAAAGAGCGGCGCGGTCCATTTCATCTTTTTCCATAATCCGCCCATTTGTTCAATATTTTGCGTATGCACCGCATGAATGACGCTACCTGCCGCTAAAAAGAGGAGCGCTTTAAAAAATGCATGTGTCATCAAATGAAAGATGCCTGCGACATATCCAGCTGAACCGAGCGCCAACATCATGTAGCCGAGCTGGCTGACTGTAGAGTACGCGAGCACACGTTTAATGTCTGTTTGTACTAAGCCGATGGACGCTGCGAAAATAGCGGTAAATCCACCGACGTAAGCGACGGTCATCATCGCCGTCTCACTCGCTTCATAAAGCGGGAACAACGTCGCCACTAAATATACCCCAGCTGCAACCATTGTCGCTGCGTGAATTAATGCGGATACAGGCGTTGGACCTTCCATCGCATCCGGAAGCCACGTATGAAGCGGAAATTGACCTGATTTTCCGACAGCACCGATAAAAACGAGAATGGCGCTTAACGTGATGACCGTAGTTGATATATCCCCATTTTGTAACGCAGCAAAAATGGCTTCATATTCAAAGCTTTTCACTTCAAGGAACAATAAAATCATGCCGATCAGCAAGCCGACATCCCCGATGCGCGTCATAATAAACGCTTTTTTCGCTGCAGCTTTTGCTTCTTCTTTGTAAAAATAAAATCCGATCAATAAGAACGAGCCGAGACCGACAAGCTCCCAAAACATGTACGTTTGCAATAAGTTAGGCGATATGACGAGCCCAAGCATCGCAAAAGTAAATAAGCCTAAATATGCATAAAACACCGAAAAGCGCTCATCACCATGCATATACCCTTTCGCATACGTATGTACGAGAAAACTAACAAGCGACACAACAACGAGCATGAGTGCGTTTAACGCATTCACTTCAAAACCGACCGTCAATTGTACATTCCCGATCGTAAGCCATGTGTATGCTTGCTTGTATGTTGGCGCCGTCCATCGCTCATACAACACTCCGAGCGCATATACGAGCGAAATAAACGTCAACAACATCCCTACATACGCGCTTCGTTCTTTTAACTGCTTGCCGACGACAAGCAGCACAACAAACGATACGAACGGAAAAAGCGGTATGAGCCATGCGTTTTCCATCATCGTTCAATCATCCCCTTTTTCAGGTGCGTTTATATATTAACCCCTTTGTTTCCCATCCTTTATCGTTTCATCGCATCGACTTCATCAATATGAATCGTTTTACGGTTGCGGTATAGCGCAATTAAAATCGCTAAACCGACCGCTGCTTCTGCGGCGGCAACGGTAATTGTAAACAGCGAAAATAGTTGCCCTGTAATGCCTGGATTCACCCCATATTTACTGAACGCCACTAAGTTTACGTTGACCGCATTTAACATGAGCTCAATACAAATGAGGACGATCACCGTATTTCGTTTTGTTAACGCTCCGTACAGCCCGATGCAAAATAATAAAAGCGCAAATACGAGATAGGCGGATAACGGTACGCTCATTCTCCCTCCTCCTTATCATCTTTTTTTGCTAAAATGACGGCGCCAACGAGAGCAACAAGCAATAATACAGATGTTAGTTCAAACGGAATGACGTATTTAGAATAAAGGGCGATCCCGATTTGTTCCGTATTGTTTTCATGAAGTCCAACCGCTTCCGTACCGAAATCAAGCGTGCGAATGCCGATGTACATAACCGCACCGAATGCTACCGTACCGAGCAACGCGAGCGCTTTACGAAGCGGGCTTCCTGTCGATTGTCCGTCATCTTGGTGGCGCGTCAACATAATGCCAAATAACATAATGATCGTAATTGCTCCGGAGTAAATGAGCACTTGTACTGCCGCAACAAACTCAGCAGATAAAAGCACGTAAATGCCGGCGAGACTGACGAACGTAAATACAAGGGCGACGACCATATGGACGACTTTGTTTAAATTTAACATAAATATGCCGCCGCCTAGCGCAATGAGCGCAAGAACGAAAAATGCGAGATATTGTCCGCTCATGGTTTATTCACCTTCCGCACGTTCGTATCGTTTTCGTCAAGCCACGTTAAATCTTTAAATAATTCATCGCGGCTATATTCCGCTAATTCAAAGTTGTTCGTCATAACAATTGCCTCGGTCGGACATACTTCCGTACATAAATCGCATAAAATGCAAATTTCAAAGTTAATGTCATACGTATCAATAATTTTTCCTTTTTTCGTCGGGTCCGGATGCTTTTTGCCCGTCAGCTGAATACAGTCGGTCGGGCAAATGTTTGCACACTGATTGCAAACGATACATTTTTCCGGATAAAACTTTTGAATGCCGCGAAAGCGATCCGGAAGCGGAAGCGGTTCATTCGGATAATCGTACGTCACTTTTTCTTTCGTTAAATTTTTCAGCGTATACGCTAATCCTTTCATTAAACCGAGCATTTCTGCCCACCCACCTTTTTATTTAAAAAAATAGTTGTTTTACAAGAGCTGTCACGAAAATGTTCACGAGTGCGACAGGCAATAATACTTTCCAGCCAAACTCCATCAATTGATCGGCGCGGACGCGCGGGAACGTAATGCGGAACCAAATGAATAAAAAGACGACGAGACTAAACTTTAAGGCAAACCAAACCGCTCCTGGAATAAAACCGAGAAACGGAAGCGGATGCCATCCCCCTAAGAAAAGAACAGTTGTTAAAGCTGCCATCGCAAAAAAGTATACGTACTCTGCAAGCATGAAAAACGCCCAACGGAAGCCAGAATATTCTACGTGGAATCCTGCAACAAGCTCCGATTCTGCTTCCGGCAAGTCAAACGGCGTCCGGTTTAACTCTGCCACAGCGGCGATGAGGAAAACGAGAAATCCGATCGGCTGCGCAATAATAAACCAAACATCTTTTTGCGCCTCAACAATGTCGTTTAAGTTTAAACTTCCCGCCAACAAAATGACACCGATGACCGACATGACGAGAGGCACTTCATATGAAATCATTTGCGCGGCTGCGCGCATGCCTCCAAGTAGTGCATATTTGTTGTTGGACGCCCATGCGCCTGTCACAACGCCAATCGTCGTTAATCCTGATACCGCGATGTAATACAACAAGCCAACGCCAATATCGGCAAATTGCAACGCATCAGTAAACGGCAACGCTGCAAGTACCATAAAGGCAGGGGCAAACGCGATAACCGGCGCTAAAATGAATAACGGCCGATCAGCTGCCTTCGGAATCGTATCTTCTTTCAACAGTAGTTTTAATACGTCTGCAACGGTCTGCAATAACCCCCAGCGACCTCCAACTTGGTTCGGGCCGATGCGTCCTTGCATAAATCCCATCACTTTTCGTTCCGCTAAAATGCCGTACGTAACAAACCCTAATACAACGAGCAACAGCCCGACACCAATCGCGAAAAATATCGCAACGTTCGTCCAGCTCGGCGTCGACTGTAAAAGTTGTTCCATCATCATCCATCGACCTCCCCAAGCACGATATCAATCGCGCCAAGTATCGCAATTAAATTCGCGATATTTTCCCCTTTTAATAGTTTCGGAAGGATTTGCAAATTGTAAAATGACGGTCGACGGAATTTTAAGCGGTACGGCTCTTTTTTCCCGTCGCTCGCAATGTAGCACCCAATTTCTCCGCGCGGCGACTCGATGCGGACGTATGCTTCTCCCGGCGGCGCTTTAATGATTTTTGGCACCTTCGCCATAATGTCGCCTTCATGTGGGAATTGTTCGCACGCTTGTTCAATAATGCGAAGCGATTGTTCAATTTCAGCAAGACGGCATTCATAACGGGCGAAGCAATCACCTTCCGTACGAACAGGCACGTCAAAATCAAACCGGTCGTAAATAGAATACGGATCATCTTTTCGTAAATCCCATTTTACACCTGTACAACGCAAATTGACCCCACTTAATGAATACGCCAACGCTTCTTCTTTCGTGTACTTTCCAACCCCGATGACGCGATTGCGGAAAATTTCGTTTCCTGTGACGAGCTCATGATATCCTTCCAACTGTTTGCGCATATACGGAACGAACTGCTTCACTTTATCGATCCAGCCGTCTGGCGCATCCCATTTCACACCGCCAACACGCATGTAGTTAAACGTTAATCGCGCCCCTGACAATTCATTTAGTAGATTAATAATCATTTCTCGCTCGCGAAACGCATATAAAAACGGACTGACCGCCCCAATGTCAAGCAAATACGTCCCCCACCAAACGAGGTGGCTCGCAATGCGGCCGAGTTCCATCGCAAGCACACGCAAATATTCGGCCCGCTTCGGCACTTCAATGCCCATCATTGTTTCTACCGCATGGCAAATGACGTAGTTGTTCGTCATAGCCGATAAATAGTCCATGCGGTCGGTGTACGGAATGATTTGTGTATATTGTAAATTTTCAGCGATTTTTTCGGTGCCGCGGTGAAGATAACCGATGACAGGAGTCGCTTCTTTAATGATTTCCCCATCGATTTTTAACACGAGACGAAACACGCCGTGTGTGCTCGGATGTTGCGGTCCGACGTTTAAAAGCATCTCCTCTGTTCTAAGCACATTTTATCCCTCCATATCGTACGGCTCGTAATCTTTTCGGAGCGGATAGCCGACCCAGTTCTCCCCTAAAAATATGCGAATGAGTTGCGGATGACCTTCGAAACGAATGCCAAGTAAATCGTACGCTTCGCACTCTGGCCAATTCGCCCCTGGCCAAAGCGGAACGAGGGAATCGATCACCGGATGGTCACGATCAATTTTCACTTTCAACGCAACAGATTGGCGATTTTTATAGGAGTACAAGTGCACGTACACTTCCATATGCGTTTGAAAATCCGTTCCGTGCAACTCCGATAAATAATCAAAACTTAGCTGCTCATTATATTTTAAAAACTCAGCCACTTTAAAATATGTATCTTTTTTCACAACGAGTGTCGGTACGTCTTTCGACAAACGATTGATGTAAGCGTTTTCTAGCACGTCTTTTCCGAGATGTTGTTCAATCACTTTGACGTATTTGTCGAGATATGGCTGATTTGGTGAAGGTTTTTCCTCTTTTTGTTCAGCGACATCTGCACTTTTTGCTTTTGCTGCTGCTGCAACTTTTGCTTTCGCCGCCGCTACCGCTTTTTTCTTCGCCAATTCTTCTTCGCTTAGTTCGCTTGATTCCAGCGCCTTTTGTTTCGCCAGCGCTGCAGCTTTCGCTTTCGCCGCTGCTGCCGCTTTTTTCTTCGCCAACTCTTCTTCGCTTA
>NZ_DAITON010000101.1:7162-8514 GCF_036834105.1 Anoxybacillus sp.
GCTTTCGCCGCTGCTGCCGCTTTTTTCTTCGCCAACTCTTCTTCGCTTAATTCGCTTGATTCCAGCGCCTTTTGTTTCGCTAGCGCTGCAGCTTTCGCTTTCGCCGCTGCTGCCGCTTTTTTCTTCGCAAGCGCAACATCATCTTCCTGTTCGAGCGTCGGCTCAGTTTGTTTCGCTTGTTCAGCTGCTTGTTTGGCAGCAAGACGCTCTTTTGCTAATTGTTTCGCCCGTTCGGCCGCTTCTCTTTTTAGTTGCTGTAAATCTTTTTCATCGCTCATTTACAGCACCCTCTTTCCTGTTTTTGCTTCATAGCGAATCTTCTCTTTTAACTTATTAATGCCATAAATAAGGGCAGCTGGGTTTGGCGGACAGCCCGGAATATATACATCAACAGGGACGATTTGATCGACACCTTTCACAACGCAATACGATTTCACGTACGGACCACCTGCCGTTGCGCATGATCCCATCGCAATGACCCATTTCGGTTCAGGCATTTGATCGTACAAGCGGCGAACAATTGGCGCCATTTTTTTCGTGACTGTACCTGAGACGATCATGACATCTGATTGACGCGGCGACGTGCGGAAGAAAGAGCCGAAACGATCTAAGTCGTAATGGGAAGAGCCGACTCCCATCATTTCAATGGCGCAACAGGCAAGTCCGAACGTAAGCGGCCATAGCGAGTTGCTGCGCGCCCACGCTTTTAGCTGTTCTAATGTCGTTAAAAAGACGTTGCGGCGCATTTCTTCCATTTCTTGATCTGATACGTTCAATAATTTTACATCCATTTTAACACCTTCTTCTTCCAAGCATACACAAGTCCAATCAACAACATGACGACGAAAATGAGCATTTCGATGATGGCAAATGCACCGAGCTTTTCAAATGCCACCGCCCACGGATATAAAAATACAGTTTCTACATCAAAAATGACGAACAGCAACGCAAAGATGTAATATCTGACGTTAAATTGCACGCGCGAATCGTGGAATGGATCCAATCCGCTCTCGTACGTTGTTTGCTTCGCTGCATTCGGCGCATGTGGACGAAGAAAACGTCCTGCTGTGAGCGCAACGATCGGAAGCAAAATACCTAAACAAAGAAACACAAAGACGACTACATAACTGTTTACATACACGTTCAACGATGGCCCACCCCTTTGTGACTTTATACACATTTTTCGAAAACGTCATACTATTACGACTGTAACCGATAACATTATATCACTTCTTCACATATGTGTCGATAAAACTTGTTCCAAAAACAAGAAAAACACCCCCCCTCTTTCTAATAACAAAAAACCCTAAGAGACGATGCTCTTAGGGTTAAAAGTTGCGATTCGCGACATT
>NZ_DAITON010000102.1:0-8157 GCF_036834105.1 Anoxybacillus sp.
GTTATTATTTCAATGGAAAACGTGACAGACAAGGTAGGGACAGGAATTCGGTTAGTTCACATGGCAGATGAATCATTTGCCCATATTTATGACACGATTCGAGATGCGTCTGTTCAAGTACAACAAGTATCATTCGAGATCACTCGCATAGCTTTAGGCACAGAGCAAATTGTCCAATCGATGAAGCACGTTCAAGAGATTACAGAATCTGCTCATGTTGGCGCACAGGAAATATCCAAGGCGACAGAAGAGCAGTTAGCGTCTATGCAACAAGTTTCGGCCGCCGCCTATACATTATCTAACATGTCCGAAAAGTTACAGATGTTAATTGGAAAGTTTAAGGCATAGTCTAAGGCATAGTCGAATGAAAGAACGAGGGGGGGATAAATTGCGATCACTCTCTTCCGTTAAAGACCGATATCTTTTTTTAATGGCGTCATTTCTGTTTTGGGTTTCGAATTTTATTTACATGCCAATTTTATCGCCGTATATTGAAGCATTAGGAGGAACGTACACATTTATTGGTATTGTTTTAAGCAGCTATGGATTGATGCAATTTTTATTTCGGCTTCCGATCGGGATCATGTCTGATTTTATTAAAAAAAGAAAACCGTTTATCATACTCGGTATGTTGATGACGATGATAAGCAGTTTAACATTTGCATTAACCGACAGTTTAGGGTGGGCGCTCGTTTCGCGTTCGTACGCTGGGGTAGCTGCGGCAACATGGGTGGCTTTTACCGTTCTATATTCGAGCTATTTTAGAGATGCAGAAATCCATAAAGCGATGAGCAGTATTTCTTTTATCGTTGTTTTAGCTCAACTCATAGGAATGTCTCTGAGCGGTTACATTGTCGATAAGTGGGGCTGGCATGCCCCGTTTTGGATAGGTGGAGTTTTAGGGGTTATTGGTACAATCTTTTCTTTGTTCATTTACGAACCGAAAACGGTAGCTGTACAAACATCGATACAATTAAAGGATCTTTTGTCAGTAGTGCGGGAGTCACTTCTGTTAAAAGTTTCTTTACTATCCATTTTAGCCCATAGCATTATTTTTACAACAATGTTTGGATTTGTCCCGATGTATGTGTTGGAAATTGGGCTACAAAAAAGCGACTTAGGAATCATTGTGTTTTCGTTTATGATTCCCCACGGGGTGGCTACTTTATTTGTGGATAGGATACTCCTCCGATTTGTTAACAAATGGAGGGTTTTATCGTTCTTTTTTTTCTCAACCGCATTGTTCACACTAATTACTACGTTTGTTCATACCAAATGGTTATTGTGTATGCTTCAGGTAGCTAATGGTTTCTCATTAGGAATATTGTTTCCATTACTTTTAGGAATGTCGATTGAACCCATTTCACATGAAAAGAGAGCTACGGCTATGGGGATGTATCAAGCTCTATATGCAATTGGAATGTTTGGAGGACCGTTTTTTGCAGGGGTACTGAACTCACTAGTTGGAATCGCGGCAGGATTTTATTTTTCAAGTGTGCTAGGAGTCATAGCAACGTGGCTTACGTTGTTTTGGGATGGTAAAGACCGCTCTTGTGATCGTCATCCGATTTTAGAAATGGATAAAAATAATATATAGTGCTATAACGTGCGTTAGGAAGAGGATATTGAAGCCCTTTGACTCTGGGCTCTCCTCTTCTTTTTGTTTATTATTGTATGATTTTTAGACAATCCTTCCAAACAAAGCAGAAAAAATTTTTAAAAATATTCAAAAAGACATCATTTTTTTATCACATATAGATGCTACGTTTTTTGTGAAATTTCTCAAAATCTACGTGAATAACTTTACATAGTGAAGATGATAGTATAAAATCTTTTATTGAAAATAATAATTATTACGATTTAAAAGGAGGTATGTTAATCATGACTAGATGTATCAAGTATATGATGTTATTTTTCGTCATTTTCTTACTTGCATCATGTTCATTTCAAAATGAAAACACCAAAGAAAAGAAAAAACTTACATTGCTTTTCAATTTTTCAGCGGATACGATTGATCCGCACATGGATCGTACATATACATCCATTCGAGCAGGTGTCGTTGAAACACTTGTTAGAATAGGAGAAGACTTGAAGTTACATCCTTGGCTTGCTGAAAGTTGGGAAAGTAAAGATGGTCGTCATTGGACAATACACATTCGTGAAAATGTGAAGTTCCACAATGGAAAACTAGTAGACGGTGAGGCCGTGATGCAATCTTTACAAAGAGCAATAGATGAAAATCCATCGGTTAAAGCGGCTTTAAAAATAAAAAAAATGGAGGCCAATGGGCAAACACTAGTCATTGAAACAGAAAGCGTGTTTCCTTCGTTCCCATCAGAATTAGTTCATCCAAATACAGCGGTTGTCGATGTTCACGAAAAGGCGATAGATCAGAAACCGATTGGTACAGGACCTTTCAAAGTAATCGCATTTGAGCCGAGTGTATCGCTGAAAGTAGAGCGCTTTAACGATTACTGGGATGGAAGAGCAAAGCTTGATCAAGCCACTTTTGCTTTTAACGAAGATGCCAATGCGAGATTTATGGCATTGAAGTCAGGAGACGCTGATATTATTTTTAGACCGCCGGTGGAAAGTATGGAACAACTCCAAAAAGATAAGCACATTCACACCGAGGCTGTTCCAAGTTTACGTGTTCATCAAATAACGATGAATATGCGTAGTCCGTTTATGGGAGATGTGCATATGCGTAAGGCAATTGATGCACTAATTGATCGTCAAGAAGTTGTTGAGCATATTTTGAATGGACAAGCATCACGGGCAACGGGTCCGTTTTTGCCTTCATTCCCATATGTGCCTTCCTATCCGAAGAAAGAAATGGGGCTCGATGTTGCACAACAATACTTATTGCAAGGTGGATATAAGCTCAAAAATGGAAAGTGGACGAAGGGAGGAAAAGAAGTTCGATTGAAAATATTAACATATAGTGCCCGCCCAGAGCTTCCTCTCATCGCTCAAATATTACAAGCAAAGGCAAAGGAGCTTGGCATTGAGATGACGATTCAACAAGTTGAAAACATTGACGAGTATTTGGGCAATACGACGGATTGGGATATAGCTACGTATAGTAATTTAACAGCTCCACGAGGAGATTCAAGCTACTACTTAAATGCAACGTACATGAAAGATGGAGCTCTAAACTATGGGCACATTTCCCATGAACGTTTGACAGGAATTATTGATGCTATAAATAAGACGATTGATGAGCAAGAGCGTAATGAGTTAACAAAAGAAGCGTTGACGATTATTAACAACGAAGTACTACACTCTTTTATCGTGTATCCGCATATCGTTGTGGCGTATCGAGATCATGTGAAAAACTTTATTGTGCATAGGAGTGAATACTATATGATTACAAAAGATTTGAATGTGAAGTGATAATATGGAAAGGATTGGTCAAAGGTTTTTAGAATTTGCTTTATTTTTCCTCATTTTATCTTTTGTTAGTTTTCTTTTTATTCAATTAACACCAGGTGACCCAGTAAGACAAATGCTTCGGGTTGATGAAGTAGCGGTCACACAAGAACAAATAGAAAGTTTGCGCAATGAGCTAAAACTTGATGAACCTTTACATGTTCAATACTGGTATTGGTTGAAACGTTTTTTTGCTTTTGATTTGGGGAATTCGTATATGACGAATCGACCTGTTGTTGAGGAATTGTTGACAAAGTTTCCTACTACGCTTGAATTGGCGCTTACTTCCTTACTTGTTATGCTGATGATTTCCATTCCGCTCGGAACCCTTGCTGCGGTTTATAAAGGAAAATGGATTGATCATATTAGTCGTTTATTTGCCTTAATTGGCTCTTCAATCCCTAGCTTCTGGTTAGGGATTGTTCTCATTTATATTTTTGCTGTTCACTTAAACATATTTCCGACTATAGGGAAGGGAACATGGAAGCATCTAGTATTACCTTCTTTAACATTAGGAATAGCAATGTCAGCTGTATATGTTCGGATGATTAGATCGAGTCTGTTAGAAGGTTTTCAAAAAGAATACGTCAAAGCAGCAAGATCAAGGGGAATTGCCGAAACAAGAATTTTCTTTTTTCATGTTTTTCGCTCTGCACTTATCCCGCTCATCACACTTTTTGGTATGAGTTTAGGCTCTCTGATTGGCGGAACAGTCATAGTTGAAGTGTTGTTTTCTTATCCAGGTATTGGAAAGTTAGTTGTTGATGCCATCATGAGACGGGACTATCCTATTATTCAAGGGTATGTTTTGTTTATTTCTTTGCTCGTCATCGTTATCAATATACTTATTGATATGAGCTATCTATACTTAAATCCCGAAATTCGATTAAAAAAGGGGGAGCGAAAATGACTTCCACAAAGATGATACGTCTGTTTCAAATATGGTTCCCTCTATTTTTATTACTTCTATATATAGTTGTCATACTCATTGCACCTTTTCTTATGTCACAAGATCCACTGAAGATAAATATGGATCATCGACTTGCCCCAATGAGTAGGGAACATATACTCGGAACAGATCACTTGGGCAGGGATTTACTGGCGCGCATACTGGCGGGAGGACAAGTGACGGTTGGAGTAAGCTTTTTGGCCGTAATTCTCATCTTAGCGATTAGTATTCCTATAGGAATCTTATCAGGATTTTTCGGCGGATGGTTTGATCGTTTTTGTATGCGCACGGTCGATTCGCTTCTTGCCTTTCCAGATTTTATTGTTGCTGTAGTGTTAACAGGTCTTTTAGGCCCGAGTCTATTTCATGTTATGTTAGCTATTATCATTGCGAAATGTGGAAGCTATATTCGAGTTGTTAGAAGTATAATTTTAGTAGAAAAGGAGAAAGACTATATACTTATGGCGCGAACTAGTGGATTACGAACGATGCAAATTGTGAAAAAGCATTTCTTCCCTCATGTTATTGGCAATGTTATCGTCTTAGTGACGCTAGATTTAGGGAAAATTATTTTAATGATTGCCTCTTTGTCTTATATCGGATTAGGAGCCCAACCGCCTGTTCCAGAGTGGGGGGCAATGCTCAATGAATGTAAGTCATATGTCCACAGTGCTCCGCATCTGATGATTTTTCCGGGGATTGCGATTATGTGCACCGTTCTTATCTCTAATTTAGTAGGGGATCATTTGAGAGATCACTTTACCTTGCAAAATAGGTGATGAAGGAGGCATACAATGGAGTTATTACGTATTAATTGCTTAAGTTTGTCTATCATGGGGGAGCATATTTTGAAAGACGTAACCCTAACTGTGAAACGTGGAGAATGGTTCACGCTCATGGGGGAGAGTGGGAGCGGGAAGAGCATGACCGCTTTAGCGATTGCAGGTCTCTTGCCTTCCTCTGTGCTCATGGAGAAGGGGGACATTTTTTTCGAAAATAGAAATACAAAAAGTTTCTCTGCGAATGAATGGAGGAAAATAAGAGGAAAAGAAATATCATTCATTTTTCAAGATTACTATAACACTTTCACCCCTTTCATAAAAATTGGGCATCATTGTGACGAGGTTATTCGATCTCATGAAGCGTATTCAAAGGAAGAAAGAAAAAACATGATTATCCGCGCTTTCGAAGATATGCAGCTTCCAGCTGAACGAGTATATAATAGTTATCCATTCCAGTTAAGCGGGGGACAGATGCAACGAGTTGCCATTGCATTGGCTATCGTTTTGCGTCCAAAATTACTTATAGCTGACGAGCCTACGACAGCGCTTGATAGTGTAACAGCAGCACACGTTTTAGAACTTATTTCCTACATTAAGCAGCAGATGAATTGTGCCGTGCTTTTTATTACTCATGATATTCGACATGCAAAAAAGTATTCAGATACAATTGCTGTAATGAAAGCAGGGGAAATAGTCGAATACGGGGAAAAAGATCAATTGCTCCGTTCCCCGTGTCATCCATACACGAAAAGTCTATTCGATGCTGCGCCAAAGCTCAAACGCCCTACATATGTATAAAAATGTAGCGATAGGAGCGATGTTTGATGGATGTATTAGTTGCTAAAAATGTAAGGAAAAGATATTCTACAGGTAAACAAGCTTTAAAAGGGGTGTCCGTACGTATTAAACATGGGGAAATTGTTGGATTAATTGGGGAAAGCGGAAGTGGCAAGAGTACGCTCGTACGTTGTTTGCTTATGCTTGAAAAGATGGAAGAAGGGGAAGTGTTTTTACTAGAGCAACCTTTACATAAGATGAGCAGGGGGGAATTACGACGAATTCGTTGTCATATACAACCGGTGTTTCAAAATCCATCGGGCTCGCTCAATCCAAAGTTGAAAATTATCGATTCTTTGATGGAAGTGTTAGATGCACACCCTCACGTGACGCCCCCTTACTTAAAGGATGTAAGGGATCAGCGTAATAAATGCGCAAGCCGACTGTTAGAGATGGTCGGGATTTTGCCGCGTTATTTACATTGTTATCCACATGAATTGAGTGGAGGACAAAAACAGCGCGTCGCGATTGCTCGAGCAATTAGTGTAGCGCCTTCGCTCGTTATCCTCGATGAGCCGACAGCAAGCCTAGATGTGTATACGCAATACCACATCTTACAACTTTTAAAAGAGATTAGAAATGAGTTAAATTTGTCTTATTTATTTATTTCCCATGACCTTCCGACTGTTCATACATTCAGTGAGCGAACGATGGTGTTGAAAGAGGGAGAGATAATTGATGAGTTTTGTAAAGAGGAGCTCTTTTCTACTCAGCGTCATCCATATGTAAAACAATTAATTGCTTTATGTGAAGAAGGAGAGTATCATGCGTTATTTGACTAATCGTGAGTATTTATACATTGCCATTCCACTTATCGTATCTACCATCACAACTCCATTGTTAGGTGCTATAGATACAGCAGTTGTTGGGCACTTAACAGATCCTTCATACATTGGTGGGGTTGCTGTTGGGACAACGATATTTAATACGATATATTGGTTATTTGGATTTCTAAGGGTAAGTACAACAAGCTTCACTGCCCAAGCTTACGGGGCGCATGATGACACAAAGTGGTCTGTTTCTCTTATGCGTCCTTTTTTAATGGCGCTCGCAATCGGGTTTATTTTCATTTTATTCCAACAATGGATTAAGCAGGTCACTTTCGCGTGGATTGAGCCACCGGAGCGTGTTTATTTGTTTGCTGATCAGTATTTTTCAATTCGTATTTGGGGGGCTCCTTTTGCCCTTGCCAACTATGTAATCATTGGTTGGCTGATGGGGATGCAGAAAGTAAAAACATCGTTGTTTTTACAAGTATTTACGAACGTGTTGAATATTGTTCTGGATATATTGTTCGTGCACGTGTTTCATATGGCGGTTCAAGGGGTAGCAGTTGCAACGATTATATCGGAAGTCATGTCTTTTTTTATTGGTACGTATATACTTGTTCACAACCAAATTCATTTTTCGGTATTGTTTCATAGAAAGTTATGGGATGGCTCAGAGTTAAGAAAAATGATATCTGTAAATAAAGATTTAATGATTCGCACAGTTTGTTTACTAATTGTACTTAATTTATTTACTGCAAAGGGGGCTGAATTCGGTACAGATGTTTTAGCAGCCAATGCGGTACTTATTCAAATTCATTATATTATGGCATATTTTTTGGATGGTCTTGCAAATGCTAGTAGTCTCTTTACAGGACAGGCTGTAGGAGCAAATGATCAACGTTTATATAAACGGACGATTTTCCTATCCACGCAATGGGCACTTATTTTTTCTATATGTATCGCCTTTATTTATATACTGAGTCGTTCTTTTGCCATTCAGCTGTTTACAAATAGTGAGCAAGTTATACAATTAGCGGAAGAATATAGTTTATGGATAGACATATTTCCTATTGTGGCAAGCTTCGGTCTTGTTTTTTATGGCGTTTTTACGGGGGCTACAGAGACAGCTTTTGTACGTGACTCAATGATTTTATCACTCATTTTGTATATGATTGTATATTATACATGTGTACCTATGTGGGGGAATCATGGTTTATGGCTTGCATTTATTGCATTCAGCATGGGTCGTTCTTTATTTTTAATGTTGTATATTCGAAGATTGACAAATAAAGTATTTGGAATGTGAAATTGCATAATATGGTACTGTTCGTGTGTATTGGATTACTTTCATAAAGGGGGAGAAATAAGGATGGGAACAACTAAAAAA
>NZ_DAITON010000103.1:0-8142 GCF_036834105.1 Anoxybacillus sp.
TGGAATTGGTTGTTCAGGTCGTATTTCTGGTTACATTAACTCATATGGCTTCCACGGTGTGCACGGCCGTGCCCTTCCAATCGCTCAAGGGGTAAAAATGGCAAACCGCGATTTAACAGTCATTGCGGCCGGCGGTGATGGCGATGGATTTGCGATCGGAATGGGTCACACCATTCACGCAATTCGACGCAATATCGACATTACGTATATCGTTATGGATAACCAAATTTACGGCTTAACAAAAGGACAAACATCGCCGCGCAGTGAAGCTGGCTTTAAAACGAAGAGTACGCCTCAAGGCTCAGTAGAACCAGCCCTATCGATTATGGAAATGGCGTTAACAGCTGGGGCAACATTTGTCGCCCAAAGCTTTTCCAGTGACTTAAAAGAGTTGACGCAGCTAATCGAGGAAGGTATAAAGCATAAAGGTTTTTCGCTTATTAACGTGTTTAGCCCGTGCGTCACATACAACAAAGTGAACACGTATGATTGGTTTAAAGACAATTTAACGAGCTTAAGTTCAATCGAAGGATATGACCCGTCTAACCGTGAGATGGCAATGCAAACGTTAATGAAGCATAAAGGACTTGTGACAGGGCTCATTTATCAAAACAAAGAACGTCAATCGTACCAAGACCTTGTGCCAGGTTATAGCGAGAAACCATTGACAGAAGCGGATTTAACAATCAGTAAAGAAAAATTCGATCAACTTGTCGCGGAGTTTATGTAGAAAAAGGGGGTGGTGAAAACCATCCTCTTTTTTATGGAAAAACATTGTTTAAACGCCCGGAAAATAATATACTATGTTAGTGTGCATCTATGAACAAAAGAAAGGAGAATACCGATGAACGAAAAACAACGTTTACAGTACACAGCACAAATTGAAACAGATCATCCAACGGACAAAAAATCCGCTTTGGATGAGAATTTACAGCGTCTGAAGCAAAAAACGAGCCAAGACTATGAAAAATATTTTTCGACTGTATTTGTCCCCCCATCCCTAAAGGAAGCGAAAAAACGCGGCAAAGAGGAAGTGAAATATCATAAAGATTTTTCTATTCCTGAAGAATTCCGCGGCATGGGGAATGGGCGAAAGTTTTATATTCGTACGTACGGCTGTCAGATGAATGAACACGATACAGAAGTGATGGCGGGAATCTTTATGGCTCTCGGCTATGAGCCAACGGATCGTCCTGAAGATGCCAATGTCATTTTGTTAAATACGTGTGCAATTCGTGAAAACGCGGAAAATAAAGTGTTTGGGGAAATCGGCCACTTAAAACCTCTTAAGCAAAACAACCCAGATTTATTGCTCGGGGTATGTGGCTGTATGTCACAAGAGGAATCGGTTGTTAATAAAATTTTAAAGCAGTTCCAATATGTTGACATGATTTTTGGTACTCATAACATTCACCGCCTTCCTTACATTTTGAAAGAAGCGTATATTTCAAAAGAAATGGTTGTAGAAGTTTGGTCAAAGGAAGGCGATGTCATCGAGAATTTACCAAAAGTGCGGAAAGGGAACATTAAAGCATGGGTTAACATTATGTACGGCTGTGATAAGTTTTGTACGTACTGTATTGTTCCATATACGCGCGGAAAAGAGCGAAGCCGTCGTCCAGAAGATATTATTCAAGAAGTACGTCATTTAGCGGCACAAGGATATAAAGAAATTACTCTTTTAGGTCAAAATGTTAACGCGTACGGAAAAGATTTTGCGGATATGACATACGGTCTTGGTGATTTAATGGATGAATTACGCAAAATCGATATTCCACGCATTCGTTTCACAACAAGTCACCCGCGCGACTTTGACGATCGTTTAATTGAAGTGTTGGCGAAAGGTGGAAATTTAGTCGAGCATATTCACTTGCCAGTCCAATCTGGAAGTAGCGAAGTGTTAAAAATGATGGCACGGAAATATACACGTGAACAATATTTAGAGCTTGTTCGCAAAATTAAAGAAGCGATTCCGGGTGTGGCACTTACGACAGATATTATTGTCGGTTTCCCGAATGAGACGGACGAGCAATTTGAAGAAACATTGTCGTTATATCGTGAAGTTGAATTTGATTCTGCGTTCACATTTATTTACTCGCCGCGTGAAGGGACGCCAGCAGCTAAAATGGTTGATAACGTACTGATGGAAGTGAAAAAAGAACGTCTGCAACGGTTAAATGCATTAGTCAACGAAATTTCTGCGAAAAAAATGAAGGAATATGAAGGGCAAGTTGTCGAAGTATTAGTAGAGGGAGAAAGCAAAAACAACCCGAATGTTCTTGCAGGATACACGCGCAAAAACAAGCTTGTCAATTTCATTGGTCCAAAGTCTGCGATCGGTCAACTTGTAAACGTGCGAATTACTGAAGCGAAAACGTGGACATTAAACGGAGAAATGGTAGAAGAAGCGATTGAGGTGAAATAACGTGGCGAAATATACGAAAGATGAGATCGTACAAAAAGCAAAAGAGTTAGCTAAAATGATCGCTGAAACGGAAGAAGTAGAGATTTTTAAACAGGCGGAAGCAAAAATTCATGAAAATGAAAAAGTGCGTACGATGATTGCTAAAATTAAGTCTTTACAAAAACAAGCTGTAAATTTACAACATTATGGAAAGACCGAGGCGTTAAAAAAAGTTGAAGCGCAAATTGATGACATATATGAGCAACTATCAGACATTCCGATTGTAGAGCAATTCAAGCAATCGCAAGTAGAAATTAATGACTTGTTGCAGCTTGTTGCTTCGACCATTTCAAAGACGGTGACGGATGAAATTATTACATCGACAGGCGGCGATGTGTTGCGCGGAGAAACAGGAGCTCAAGTGAAACATAGTCATTGTGGTCATTGTCATTAAAGAGTCCATTTTACATGGGCTCTTTTTTATGTTTTTGTACATATTTCTCATCCGCTGCATACAATGAACTATAAGGAATGATTGTTTTTTTATTGTACACTTTTGGGTTACTAGTGCATAGGATAGAATGAACAATGCATTTTTTGAGGAGGGTTTGTTCCATGTCTGAATACAGAGAAATTATTACAAAGGCGGTTGTGGGAAAAGGGCGGAAATTTACGCAGTCAACGCATACGGTTTCTGCGCAACATCGTCCAACGAGCGTGCTCGGTTGTTGGATCATTAACCATCGGTATGAAGCAAAAAAAGTAGATCGTAGTGTTGAAATTCATGGGAAATATGATGTGAATGTGTGGTACTCATACAACGATAATACGAAAACGGAAGTGTTGACAGAAACGGTGTCGTACACAGATGTAATTCCATTAAAGTATCGGAATGAAGAGCTTATTAGTGAAGAGCAGGAAGTCATTGCTCGTGTTGTTCAACAGCCAAATTGTTTAGAATGTACGATTGCCCCAACTGGGAATAAAGTAACTGTTGAAGTGGAGCGAGAGTTTGTGGCAGAAGTCATCGGAGAAACGAAGGTTCGCATTGCCGTAGTTGATACGTCACCAGACGAAGTCGATGAAGATATTGACGCGGAACTCGAACAGTTAGATGAAGAGCTTCTTCAAGAAGGAAGCAATAAAAACTAGGAAGTTTATTCTTCCTAGTTTTTATTTTTTGTTATAATAATTGAAGTCAATATTTTGGACGTTGGAGGAAAGATGATGACTTATACACCGATGATTCAACAATATTTAGCAATTAAGTCACAATACAAAGACGCATTCCTTTTTTTTCGTCTCGGTGATTTTTATGAAATGTTTTTTGAAGATGCGATTAAAGCGTCACAAGAGTTAGAAATTACTCTTACAAGTCGAGATGGTGGTGGGGAAGAACGGGTGCCGATGTGTGGCGTGCCTTATCATTCTGCTGCCATGTATATTGAACGTTTAATTGAAAAAGGATATAAAGTTGCTATTTGTGAACAAGTTGAAGATCCAAAAACAGCGAAAGGGGTTGTGCGTAGAGAAGTTGTGCAACTCATTACCCCTGGAACAGTTATGGAAGGGAAGCAACTCGAAGAAAAGGCAAATAACTATCTAGCTTCGCTAACATCATTTGAGGATGGGACATATGGCCTTGCCTATACCGACTTAACAACAGGGGAAAGCCGGATGACGTTGCTCCATTCGTTTGAAGATGTATTAAACGAGATTTACTCAATCGGCACAAAAGAATTAGTTGTTGCGACAGCGTATAAAGAACAATGCCAATTTCTGCAGGAACGATATGCTTTGACGATTTCATACGAAGATGAAACAACGATTCCGAATGCTTGTCAATCTATTGTATCCCACTTGAAGCAAGAAAAATTATTAGTGACGTTTGGACGACTATTCAACTATTTAATCAAAACACAAAAGCGGAGTTTAGCTCATTTGCAGCCAGTAGAATTGTATGAAGTGGATGCGTATATGAAAATTGATGTGTATTCCAAACGAAACTTAGAGTTAACTGAAACGATTCGTACGAAAGGAAAAAACGGTTCACTTTTCTGGCTTCTTGATGAAACGATGACAGCAATGGGTGGGCGATTGCTCAAGCAATGGATTGACCGTCCGTTGTTAGACCGTGAAAAAATTGAACAGCGTCTGCATCTTGTTGAACAACTTCGGATGAACTATTTCGAGCGCCAAGAGTTGCGCGAGTATCTTCGTGGAGTATATGATTTAGAACGATTAGCGGGGCGTGTAGCATTTGGCAATGTTAACGCGCGCGATTTAATCCAACTAAAAAAATCGTTAAAGCAAGTGCCGCTGATATCTAATCTTCTTATGCAAATTCATGATGAGCATGTTCAATCTTTTGCACAACATCTGGATGCGTGCGAGGATCTTGTTCAATTGCTAGAAGAAGCGATCGAAGAAAATCCGCCTCTTTCTGTGAAAGAAGGGGGTATCATTAAAGATGGTTATAACGAAGCGCTCGATCGATTTCGGGATGCGAGTCGAAACGGGAAAACATGGATCGCACAGTTAGAAGCGAAAGAGCGGGAATTAACCGGAATTAAGTCGTTAAAGATTGGTTATAACCGGGTATTTGGATACTATATCGAAGTAACAAAGGCGAACCTACATTTGTTGCTGGAAGGACGGTATGAGCGCAAACAAACATTAGCTAACGCCGAACGATTTGTGACGAAAGAGCTGAAAGAAAAAGAAGCACTTATTTTAGAAGCAGAAGAAAAGAGTGTAGAGTTAGAATATGAGCTGTTTGTTTCTATTCGCGAACAAGTAAAACAATATATTGTGCGTTTACAAAAATTAGCGAAATACATTAGTCAATTAGATGTGATACAATGTTTTGCTACGGTGAGTGAAAAATATAACTACTGTAGACCGCAGTTTTCCCATGATCGTCGCCTTGTCATTCAGCAAGGACGACACCCTGTTGTTGAAAAAGTGCTAGGATCTAACGTATACGTTCCGAACGATTGTTATATGGATGCCGAACGGGAAATGTTACTTATTACAGGGCCAAACATGTCTGGAAAAAGCACATATATGCGTCAAATTGCACTAACAGCCATTATGGCGCAAATTGGCTGTTTTGTCCCGGCAGAAGAAGCGATATTACCTATTTTTGATCAAGTGTTTACGCGTATCGGAGCGGCTGATGATTTAGTTGCTGGTCAAAGTACATTTATGGTTGAAATGTTAGAGGCACGCAACGCCATCGTGCATGCAACACAAAATAGCCTTGTTTTATTTGATGAAATTGGACGTGGAACATCTACATACGATGGTATGGCGCTCGCTCAAGCAATGATTGAATACATTCACGATCGAATTGGTGCGAAAACATTATTTAGTACCCATTATCATGAATTAATAGCGCTTGAAAAACAATTGCCGCGTTTGAAAAATGTTCACGTTAGTGCGATGGAGGAAAACGGAACCGTCATTTTTTTGCATAAAATTGAAGAGGGGCCAGCCGATAAAAGTTATGGCATTCATGTCGCACAATTAGCCAAGTTACCGACTGATTTAATTAAGCGGGCGGAACAAATTTTACACGAGTTTGAAACAAATCCAGCACCCGTTGTAAAAGAAAAGGAAGAAGAGTTTCAACAGTTAAGCATATTTATTGAAACAAACGATGAAACACGTTCGAGCGTATCTAAAAAAGAAAAGGAAGTGATCAAACGTATTCAATCCCTCAACTTGCTTGACATGACACCGCTTGAGGCCATGAATAAACTATACGAAATTCAAAAACTGTTGAAATGAAAGGAGGGAAAACGTGGGAAAAATTCGTAAGCTTGATGATGCGTTAGCGAATAAAATTGCGGCGGGGGAAGTCGTTGAGCGGCCAGCCTCCGTTGTAAAAGAGCTTGTTGAAAATGCGATTGATGCCCACAGCACAATCATTGAGGTGGAGTTAGAAGAGGCGGGACTAACGAAAATTCGTGTGGTTGACAATGGAGATGGATTAGAGGAAGAAGACTGTTTTTTAGCGTTTGAACGGCACGCAACGAGCAAAATTAAAGATGAGGCGGATTTGTTCCGCATTCGTACGCTTGGTTTTAGAGGGGAAGCTTTGCCAAGTATTGCATCCGTTTCACATTTGGAATTAAAAACGAGCACAGGTGAACGTCCGAGAACGTTTATTGTGTTAAAAGGTGGGGAACTTATACAGAGCGGTCGAACAAGCAGTCGCAAAGGAACGGATATTACTGTTTCACACTTATTTTTCAATACGCCAGCTCGCTTAAAGTATATGAAAACGATTCATACGGAACTAGGGCATATTGTTGATGTGATGAACCGTTTGGCGCTTGCCCATCCACACATTTCATTTCGTTTGACACATAATGGAAAACAACTGTTTTATACGAACGGAAATGGTGATGTGCGGCAAGTGTTAGCTGCGATTTACGGATTTGAGGTTGCGAAAAAAATGGTTGCTATTCACGCTGAAACGATCGATTTTACGATTGATGGCTATGTTTCGTTGCCAGAGGTGACGCGCGCTTCTCGTAATTATATGACAACGATTGTAAATGGTCGATATGTAAAAAATTATCCGTTATACAAGGCGATTGAAGAAGGGTATCATACGCTTCTCCCGATCGGGCGACATCCCATTGCATTTTTAAATATAGCTATGGATCCGCTCCTTGTAGATGTGAATGTTCACCCGGCAAAGCTAGAAGTCCGCTTTAGCAAGGAAGGCGAATTAAACGAACTTGTTCAGCACGCTATTCGTGATGTATTTCAAAAAAAGACGTTAATACCTGAAGTGACTGTCTCGCGGGTAGAAAAGCCGAGGACGGAGCAACAAACGTTTTCGTTTCAACATGTTGTGAAAGAATCGAACATTGTTCCACAGCGAACGATCTCATACAGTGAGCTAGAAAAGAAAGCAGATGAGCGAATCGCATTCGAGAAAAACGAAAAACGTGCTAGCGATGTGGATACGGAGTCACTTAATGTGGAGAACCTAGAACCACCTCATGTAGAAAAACTTGAAGAAATAGATCAAGCGCGTATTCCACCGCTATATCCGATTGGACAAATGCACGGGACGTATATTTTAGCCCAAAATGAAAATGGATTGTATATCATTGATCAACATGCTGCTCAAGAGCGAATCAAATATGAATATTTTCGCGAAAAATTAGCAACGGTCACAAATGAGTTGCAACCGTTGCTTATCCCGCTGACGTTCACTTATTCAACAAGCGAGTATTTGCTGATTGACAGTCATCGTGATGAATTAGCAGCTTGTGGTGTATTTTTAGAGCCGTTTGGTCATAACAGTTTCATTGTTCGTTCCCATCCCCAATGGTTTCCAAAAGGGGAAGAGGCGGAGATAATTGAAGAAATGATTAAGCAAGTATTAACGATGAAAAAAGTAGATATGAAACAGTTACGTGAAAAAGCGGCCATCATGATGAGTTGTAAACAATCCGTTAAAGCGAATCAATTTTTACGTAGCGACGAAATATTCGCGCTGCTTGAATCGTTGCGGAAAACGAGCGACCCATTTACGTGTCCGCATGGTCGTCCAATTATTATTCATTTTTCCACTTATGAGTTAGAAAAAATGTTTAAACGTGTGATGTGAAACGACTAAAATTTTTCGAAAATAGATGATAAAACGTATATCATTTGTCTATAATAACTGTAGATGAGCAAATTTACTAACATAAATTTACAACCAAACAAAAAAA
>NZ_DAITON010000104.1:0-8085 GCF_036834105.1 Anoxybacillus sp.
AGTGAGGAAAATTTATGAAAATTGTTTGAATTTGTTTTATACATATACCTGTATATGTTATAAGATAGTACAATTATAAATGTAAAAAATTTTTCCAAAAAAGAAGGTGGTTGCAAATGGCAAATATTATTGTTGTCGGAGGAAACTTTGCCGGACTAACTGCAGCGCTCGAATTAAAGAGAAAGCTAGGAAGTGATCATCAAGTAACCGTCATTTCAAAATCGCCTGTATTTGTTTTTATTCCTTCACTTATTTGGGTGCCGTTTTCGGAGAGGGAAATAAAAGATATTACGTTACCTGTTGAACCAATTTTATCTAAAGCAAATGTAAATTTTATTCATGCGGAAGCATTAAAAGTAGATCCAGAACAACAAAAAGTTGAAACAACGAAAGGAACTTATTCATATGACTATCTTGTCATGGCCACGGGTCCTGATTTAGCATTTGATGAGGTAGAAGGGTTAGGAGAAAATGGGAATGTTTCGTGTATTTGTAACCCGAAAGGAGCAATGGATACGAGAAAAAGGTGGCAAGAGTTTGTTAAAAACCCTGGTCCTGTGGTAATTGGTGCAGCACCTGCAGCAGGATGTGCTGGCGCAGCATATGAATTTTTGTTTAACTTTGAGCAACAATGTCGCGCGTCGGGGATTCGTGATAAAGTGAATATTACATGGGTTACACCAGAACCATTTTTAGGTCATTTTGGGATTGAAGGTATTGCTGGTGGAGAGACGATGCTTAAAGCATTTATGAAAATGTTTAATATTCGCTACATCACAAATGCAGCAATTAAAAAAGTGACAGAAGACACAATTATTTTGGATGATGGGAGACATCTACCTTATAAGTTTTCAATGATTATGCCTGCTTTTTATGGGGCGAAAGTAGTGCGTAATTCTCCTGGATTAGGAAATCATCGTGGATTTATTCCGGTTCATGACACGTATCAACATAAAGTTTATCCAAATATTTTTGCGGTAGGTATTGCGGCAGACTATCCAGTTTCCTTTAATACAAAAGTACCATTAGGTATGCCGAAAACAGGGTATCCTGCCGATGAATCGGCAAAAACAGCAGCTGAAAATATTGTTCGTTTAATTCATGGTGAAAAGGTGTTAAAAGAAAAACCAATGGGGAAAATTCCAGGGCTTTGTATTATGGATGCAGGTAAAAAAGAAGTGTTTATTGTTACGAATTCATTATTGAAACCGAGAAAATTTGCACTGTTGTTACCGAATCCGCTATATGATATTGGTAAAAGGCTTTTTGAAAAATATTTTATGTGGAAAACAAAAAATGGACTCAGTTATTTGCCATAATATGTTTTGTATAGCACTTTTAAGGTAAAACCTTAAGAGTGCTTTTTTACTCATGTATAAATATATAATCAAAAAATGATGAAGTGCGAGTTTTTCAATCATCGTGGTAAAATAAAGTAGAATTTTACTTTTCATACTGGGGGACTGAACAATGACAACGACAACGAAAGTAAAGACGGACATTGAAATTGCCCAAGAAACGAAATTAAAACGCATTCAAGACATTGCAAGCGAACTTGATTTGTTAGAAGAAGAGCTTGAACCGTATGGGCATTATAAAGCAAAAATTTCCCTCGATGCGATGAAGCGGCTAGCGACGAAACAAGATGGTAAAGTCATTTTAGTGACTTCTATTAATCCAACGCCAGCGGGGGAAGGGAAATCAACAGTTACAGTTGGGCTTGGTCAAGCGTTACATAAACTTGGTAAAAAAGTGATGATCGCGATGCGGGAACCTTCCCTTGGGCCAACAATGGGAATTAAAGGTGGAGCAACAGGTGGTGGATACTCGCAAGTGTTGCCAATGGAGGAAATTAATTTGCATTTCACAGGCGATTTGCATGCGATTACGACAGCTAATAACGCTTTAGCTGCGCTTATTGACAATCATATTCATCAAGGGAATGAATTACGAATTGATACACGTCGTATTGTTTGGAAACGAGCGGTTGATTTAAATGACCGAGCGCTTCGGAAAGTAGTAGTTGGTTTAGGCGGACCAACGCAAGGTGTACCACGCGAAGATGGGTTTGATATTACGGTTGCATCTGAAATTATGGCGGTGTTTTGCTTGGCAACCGATTTGCAAGATTTAAAACAGCGTTTAGCAAAAATGGTTGTGGCGTATAACGTGGATCGTCAACCTGTTACAGTAGCTGACTTAGGGGTCGAAGGGGCGCTTACGCTTTTATTAAAAGATGCACTAAAACCAAATTTAGTTCAGACGGTAGAACATGTCCCTGCGCTTGTACACGGTGGCCCGTTTGCCAATATCGCTCACGGATGCAATAGCGTCATTGCGACAAAAATGGCACAAAAACTTGGCGAATACGTCGTGACAGAGGCAGGATTTGGCGCAGATTTGGGGGCGGAGAAATTTTTACATATTAAAGCACGCACGGCTGGAATTGAACCATCAGCAGTTATCATTGTGGCAACGATTCGGGCGTTAAAAATGCACGGCGGGGTAGGGAAACAACAACTAGCAACTGAAAATATCGAGGCGTTGAAAAAAGGATTAAGCAATTTAGAAAAACATATTGAAACGATTCAAGCATTTGGCTTGCCGTTTGTCGTTGCCATTAACCGTTTTATTACGGATACAGATAAAGAAATTCAAGCATTAACGGCATTCTGTGAAGAAAAAGGATATCCTGTATCGTTAACGGAAGTGTGGGAAAAAGGTGGAAATGGAGGAATTGATTTAGCTCATAAAGTATTAGAAGTAATCGAAAATACAAAAAGCATGTACACCCCGTTATACGAATTAGATGAACCGATTACGGATAAAATCCAAAAAATCGCGCGCATTGTTTATGGCGCAAGCGATGTTTCTTTTTCCGATAAGGCAAAAAAGCAAATTGAACAATTTACATCATTCGGTTGGGACAAGCTACCGATTTGCATGGCGAAAACGCAATATTCGCTTTCTGACGACCCAACAAAACTTGGTCGTCCGACGGATTTCACGATTACAGTGCGCGAATTAAAACCATCGATTGGCGCAGGTTTCCTCGTTGCCTTAACAGGAGATGTCATGACGATGCCGGGGCTACCAAAACAACCAGCAGCACTTCAAATGGATGTCGATGAATATGGAAACGCTCGTGGGCTTTTCTAAGTGAGCCATAAGGTGTAAAAGCGTCTCATCTGTGTGATGAGGCGCTTTTTATGAGTAAGCAAAAAAATTGAAATGTTGGCAGAAGGTATTATAATGTAAATATTCCATTTGTTTTATAGGGAGAGAGGAAAATGCAAGCAAGTGTTGAACAACGTACAAATATGCAAACTGTCGTGTATCCGATTTTAATTGCCATTAGCATTGGTCATTTGTTAAATGATGCGATGCAAGCTGTTGTTCCAGCGTTATTTCCGATTTTAGAGTCATCAATGAAATTGTCTTATACACAAATCGGTTGGATTGCATTTACGCTGAACATGACCTCGTCTATTTTGCAGCCGGTTGTTGGATTGTTTTCCGATCGCTATCCATCGCCAAGTTTTTTGCCGCTCGGTATGGGAGCGAGCATGTTAGGAATGATTGGATTGGCATTTGCGCCTAATTTTTTCTTTGTTTTATTGTCCGTTTTATTTATCGGATTAGGCTCGGCTGTATTTCATCCAGAAGGTTCGCGTGTCGTTTATTTTGCTGCGCGGGCGAGAAGGGGATTCGCTCAATCCATTTACCAACTCGGTGGCAATACAGGGAATGCCCTTGCCCCATTGTTTACAGCGCTCATTTTCGTTCCGTTCGGTCAAAAAGGAGCAAGTTGGTTTGTTATTGTTGCAGCCATTGGGATGTCTATTTTATTTTGGGTATCGAAATGGTATGCTCTTCAGCTGCGTCAACTGAAAAATCGTCCGAACAGAACAATAGAAGGAACGACACATACAAGCAAACGAATTATAGTTGCCCTCGTTCTTCTCGTGTTGCTAGTATTTGCACGTTCGTGGTATTATGCTGGGATTTCAAACTATTATCAGTTTTATTTGATGAAATATTATGATATTTCCATTCGTGAGGCGCAGCTTTATTTATTTGTTTTTATGATTGCTGGAGCGATCGGTACCGTTTTTGGCGGTCCGCTTGCCGACCGATTTGGGAGACGAAATTTAATTTTTGCATCCACGCTCGGTACGGCTCCGTTTGCACTCATTTTGCCATATGTGCCACTTCATTTCGTGTTGCCAATTGTTTTTGTTACAGGATTCATTTTATCATCTAGTTTCGCTACTTTTGTTGTTTATGCACAAGAGTTGCTTCCGGGAAATGTTGGAATGGCATCGGGGTTAATTGTCGGCCTTGCATTTGGAATGGGGGCGCTTGGTGCAGTTGCACTCGGAAAAATTGCAGACGTGTATACATTGAAAACATTGATGATTATATGCAGTTTTCTCCCTTTATTTGGTATATTGACGTTTTGGTTGCCGAAAGAAGCGTAGTGGCAAGCGCGAAGCTTGCCACTATACTGATGCTCGTTCAATCAAACGAACGGGCAGTTTCTCTTTTTTCGGCTCTGTCTTTTCGTTTGTTAACTGGTTGTATACCATTTGGAAAGCTTTTTTTCCCATGAGCGAAAGGGGTAACTCGATCGTTGTGATATGCAATGCTTCTGAAATAGGATGGTTATCAAAACTAACAATAGCTAAATCGTTTGGAACACGTAATCCGTATGTTTTTCCCCATAAAACAATTCCTGCAGCAACTTGATCGCTAGCAACGAGTAGAGCGGTTGGCTTTTCCTCGAGAGAAAGAATAGTAGATACAATTCGTTTCCCGTCATTCATATGCAAACAATGATGAAACATCCAATCAGGACGAACCGGGGCATGTATGCGTTGAAGCGCATCTTTGTAGGCTGCCATCCGCTTTTGGCTATTGATGCTCGTTGGTCGACTAAGACAATATCCGATTTTTGAATGTCCTTTTTTTATTAGGTAATCCATTCCAAGTGCAAAGGCATGGTAATGGTCGATGTATACAGAAAACGAGTTCGTCTCTTGTATATCTTCGCATAAAATGATTGGACCATCATCTGTATAAGATGCAATTGTTTCGAGATGAATGGTATGCGAACAAATGATTAGTCCATCCATTTGTTTGACACGTAGCATTTCGAGCGCTTCTAATTCTTTATGTATATCATAGTTTGTTTGAAAAAAGAGAAGATGGTACCCGTATCGCAATGCTTCTTCGGAAATTCCCTCTACAATCATGCTGAAGTATGGGTGATTGATAGTCGGTAACATCACTCCAACAATATTCGTTTTTCCTTTTGATAAGTGAACAGCATTAATATTTTTTTTGTAATTTAATTCATGAATGACGTCCCATACGGCTTTTCGTTTTTCTTCTTTAACATATGGATAACCATTAAGAACACGTGAGACAGTTGAAACAGAGACGCCTGCACGTTTTGCGATTTCACGAATATTTGCCATATCTTCACCTGCTTTTGACGACATATAGTTATATTTTACTTCTTTTTTGATGGAGGTGTAAAAGGTTTCATATTTCAGGAGGATTTTAGTCAGAATGATGTTGGATTGACAGAAATCGAGTGGCATAATGATGAAAAAAGTCATGAGTGTTGATTATCCAAAATTATACATACGCCTTCCATAAATTTGGGCATACTCAAACAAAGCAGCGGCCATCCCGGATTTCCAATCGAGAGGAAGCTGCCCAGAGAAAAAACGGCGAACGAACGAAATGAAGGAAAGAGAGACGTTCGTCTGTTTTTTGGTTTGATCATACAGCCATTGCAGCAACACATACGCGATGAACGCCGCAAACAGTTGGTTGTATACCGCATTTTCCGTCGTGCCAAACAAGGTCGGGACATTCAGATATTGCTTCACCCAACGGAAAAAGGTTTGGGAAACCGAAGCGAACGGCGGGTTTGGCGGTTGCACTTGGAAATGATCAACGCCAACAAGCGTTTCATGATGTCATAGGGAACTTCTTTCGCTTTCTTGGATACAGTTGAATAATGGAATCGCGGCAATCCATACAGAGGCCCCACATCGGCTCCGTGGCGAAAGCTTTTCCATTGATGCATGGCGGCCAGCAGGAAGAAGTGAATCAACTCGCGCAACGTAAAGGTTCGAGACGAATCACGATACCCAACCGCTTCGGCAATCAGTTGAATCTCTTCATCCGAAACAAGTTTTTGCATCAAATTCGGGAGTGTGGTATGCTTGTTCATAGAGAGCACCTCCTGGGTTTGTTTGTGTCGCTACTCACATTCTACAGGAAAGGTGCTCTTTTTTCTATACCCTTTGGATTTTATTGGATAATCAACACGCCTGTATTCGAAGTGTGATTTACACGACCAATGCCATCGAACGAACGATCAAGGAGATTCGGAAACGCCTAAAACCGATGAACAGTTTGAATAGTTTAGAAGCCGCTGAAAAAATCGTGTATTTGACCATTCAAGATTTTAATGAGAAATGGGCAGGGCGAAAGTTGCGAGGATTTGCCGAAGCGCATGAAGCCCTTCAACGAATGTTTGAAGAACGTTATCATTAACCAAATACTGTAAATAAACAAAATAGGGGGATTCTCCCTTTCCACACAGGAGACTGAATATTCAGTCTCCTGTGTGGAGAAAATCAGTCCCCTATCAATTCAAATCCATTTCAGAGAAACCCTACCCCATTACATTACACAAAATTCTTGACGGTACCGTATTTTCCAAATAAAATAATTATTGTGATAATTGTAATATAATGAATCTTTAGTTATATTAAAACCGCCCCTTATCCTATGTTTTGATTTTGTTCTGTTTCACAAGTGCATTACATGCCTAGTCTCAATCTTTCTAAGGGTGATCATTTTGAACGCTACAAAATTTTGTATAGCAACGTTTCTTTCAAACTTGGGGGATGTCATATACAGTGTTGTTATAGCTTGGTATATTGCTGATGTTTTACAATCAGGTTTTTTGATGGGAGCAGTTTTATTTTCCCTAGGTTTGTCGAGATTTATTGCTGGGCTTCTTTGCGGACCGGTTATTGATCGAATAGGGGCAAAGTTGTTTCTGTGGTTGTCAGACATGATAAGGGCAATTATTGTGTTAGTTTTGGCTATTCTGTTATGGGATCATACTATCTCTTTTGTAATTCTCATAATGGTCTCCGTTTTGTTTGGAGCGATTGATGCTTTTTATTGGTCAGCCTCAGAATCAATAAAGCCAAGATTAGTCGCTACTGAATATTTGAGTCGTCTCAATAGTCAATACTTCACTGTTGTAAGAACAACGATCATTTTGGGCCCTTTAATCGCCGCTTGGACGGTTGAATCAATCTCAATAGAACATTCCTTGATAGCCATTTCTATCTTATATGTATTTTCAACTTTTTTAATTTTGTTTATTGACTCTAAAAATAGTCATCTTGAAAATATGAACGATAATAATGACAAAACTTCTTACTTTTCGGATTTAAGACTTGGTTTTAGTTTTTTGAATAGACAAAAAATGATTTTTTATTTGGTTATAACTATGTTTTTTGTAAATATTGGAGCAAACGGGGTTAATGTATTGTTCCCTTTTTTAGCTAAAAATGTTAGTGATGATGCTAAGTATTTAGGATATATATATTCATCGATGTCAATGGGAAGTTTGTTAACTGGTTTAATCTTTTCAGTTAAAAGCATTCACAGGGTTGAATTGAAGATTATTTATTTATCTTTTCTTTTACAAGCTACTGGTATTGCTGCACTATGTTTCACCCGAAATTTTTTGATTATTCTAATTTTTGTTTTTGTAATTGGCTTAATTACTGGTTTTATAGGAGTCCTTATACCTACTTTTGTTCAACGTTCTGTGCCTATTCATTTATTAGGAAGAGTTAATAGTATTATGATGGCGATTTCAATGCTTTCAACGCCAGTAGCCCAGTTTATTTTTGGGGTCAGTGTTGATTATTTCAATATAAAATATCTTTTCTTCATTGCAGGTGCTTTGGGTATAGTTACTAGTTTATCTTCGTTATTAATTAATGAGAGAAAAGGTACGCCAAGAGAAACTGTAATGTAAAG
>NZ_DAITON010000105.1:0-8022 GCF_036834105.1 Anoxybacillus sp.
AATAATACCTGCACGCTCGACTTTCGTTCCGATCATAAAGCCCGGAATATCGGCTAAAAAGATAAGTGGAATATGAAACGCATCGCAAAGTGTAATAAATTTCGCCGCTTTATCTGCGGAGTCGTGAAACAACACCCCGCCTTTCATACGTGGTTGATTGGCAATGATCCCAACCGGTTGCCCGTTTATGCGAGCAAGCCCTGTAATTAACTCTGGTGCAAATAGTTTTTTTATTTCACAAAACGAGTCTTCATCAATGACGCGATCAATTAAATCATACATGTTAAACGGGGCATTTTGATTTTGTGGAATAATTTCCTCAATCGTTTTATCAAATAATTTTGGCTCTTTTGGCACTGCTACTGGCGGTTTTTCACTAAAGTTCGCTGGAAAATATGATAAATATTTACGCGCAAACGCAATGGCTTCTTCTTCTGTTTTAACAAGTACATCGCCGCACCCAGAAACAGAACAATGCATGCGCGCTCCACCCATCTCTTCCAGCGTCACTTTCTCGCCAATGACCATCTCTGCCATACGCGGGGAGCCAAGATACATGGAAGCGTTCCCTTCAACCATAATGACGATATCGCAGAACGCAGGGATGTATGCACCGCCTGCTGCCGATGGTCCGAATAATAAACAAATTTGCGGCACTTTTCCAGACAGTTTCACTTGATTGTAAAAAATGCGCCCAGCCCCACGTCTGCCTGGAAACATTTCAATTTGATCGGTAATGCGGGCACCTGCCGAGTCGACTAAATAGAGAATCGGGCAACGCAATTTATCTGCCGTTTCTTGAATACGAATAATTTTTTCTACTGTTCTTGCTCCCCACGATCCTGCTTTTACCGTCGAGTCATTTGCCATCACGCATACCGTTTGTCCATTTATTTTCCCGACGCCTGTCACAACGCCATCTGCAGGCAGTCCATCTGCTAAACAGTTTGCAAAAAAGGCATCTTCAAATTGCAAACCTTCATCAAATAAAAGCTTCAAACGATCGCGCACAAATAGTTTTCCTTGCTCAGCGTTTTTTTCGTGATATTTGCGCGCTCCACCTTGTTCAATTTGTTTTCGTTTTTGTTGTAATTGTTCAACAAGCGACAATTGTTCGTTTGAAATCATATCCCCTACTCCCCTTTGTACACCGGTTTTCGTTTTTCTTTGAACGCTTGTAATCCTTCCCGTCGATCGTTCGTATGAATCGTTCGTTCATACGCCATTTGTTCAATCATAAGCCCTGTATATATATCAACTTGCATCCCATGATTGATCGCTGCTTTTGCTTGGGCAACAGCAATCGGGGCGTTATTGGCAATCGTTGCCGCGATCGCAAACGCCTCATCTAGCAACGTTTCAGCAGGGACGACTCGCTCCACTAGTCCGATTCGCTCCGCTTCTTGAGCCGAAATACGCTTTGCCGTATAAATCATCTCTTTTGCCCGCCCGATGCCAATAAGCCGCGGGAGACGCTGTGTTCCGCCAGCCCCCGGAATAATGCCGAGCGATGTTTCGGTCAGTCCCATCGTTGCATGTTCAGCAGCTATACGAAAGTCACAAGCGAGCGCTAACTCCAATCCACCGCCAAACGCCCCTCCATTTAATGCACAAATGACAGGCTGAGGCAACTGTTCAAACCCATGAATCGTCTCCCGAATCAGTGTAACTGTTTGACGCACTTGCGTTTCGTTCATTTTTGCTCGCTCTTTTAAATCTGCCCCAGCACAAAACGTTTTTTGTCCCGCTCCGGTAACAATAACTGCGCGCACGTTTCGATTTAACTTCAGTTCCGTTTGAATGCGTTGCAGTTCGTTCAACATTTTTAACGAGAGAGCGTTGGCTGCGTCTGGTCGATTTAGTGTGACAACTGCTACCCCCGCATCAATCGTCGAATAAAGAACGGCTTCCATCATGATGCACTCCCCCTTACAACATGTAGATGGTGACTCGGAAGCGGACGGCCAATTTTTCCTTCTATCCATCGCGCTGCCTCCGTTAACGGTTCAAGTTGAACATCACAATCGATTCCCATTTCGGTAAGCATGTATACTAAGTCGTCTGTCGCTAAATTCCCGGATGCCCCCGGGGCATACGGGCAACCACCTAACCCACCTAACGAACTATCAAAAATGGTCATGCCCATTTGCAAGGAAGCAAATACGTTCGCAAGCGCCATGCCGCGCGTGTTATGAAAATGGATTGCCATCCGCTCAGCTGGAAACCGCTTCAGTAACTGTTCTAACGTCTGCTGCACTTGGATCGGATGAGCAACACCGATCGTATCACCGAGCGACAGCTCATCAATACCAAGTTCAAACAACCGTTCAGAAACAGCGATGACGCGCTCGACGCTGACTCCTCCTTCATACGGACAACCAAATACCGTTGATACATAGCCGCGAACGGTTTTGTTTGCTCGCTTCGCCTCATCAATGACTTCCTTTAATACTGGATACGTTTCTTCAATAGATTTATTAATGTTTTTTCGGTTGTGCGTTTCGCTCGCTGACATAAACACGGCAACTTCATCTATATTTGCTGCAAGCGCGCCTTCTAGCCCTTTTTTATTCGGTACAAGCGCGGCATACGTCACCCCTTCGACGCGCTCAATGCGCGAAGCCACTTCGTACGCATCAGCAAGCTGTGGAATCCATTTTGGGTGGACAAATGACGTCACTTCAATGTATGACAACCCCGATTTTGATAGCTGATTAATCCATGCGATTTTATCTTCCGTTGCAATAAATACTGGCTCGTTTTGCAATCCATCACGCGGACCGACTTCTTTCACCGTTACACGCATACATACCCCCCTATTCGATTTCGAGTAATATGTCGCCTTCGTTTACGAAGTCGCCTTCTTGCACGCGAATCGCTTTTACGACCCCGCCAACTTCTGCAGAAACGGGAATTTCCATTTTCATCGATTCTAAAATGACGACATCTTGCCCTTCTTCAACAACGTCACCGACTTGAACAACAATTTTCCACACGTTTCCTGCCATCAATGCGACAACCTCATGCATGTGTCTTGCCTCCTTTTTTGTTTAAATACATATTCACAAAGTTTGTTGTCGTATTCCCTTGTTGAAATGCCTCATGCGTCAATACATCAATTAACATCGGAATGTTTGTTTTAATTCCTTCGATTTTATACTCACGCAATGCTCCAATCATATTTGCAATCGCCGCTTGCCGATCGCTCCCTCTTACAATACATTTTGCAATCATCGGATCGTAAAAAGGTGGAACGGCTGAACCGTTTTGCACCGCGATTTCATGGCGCACTTGTTCTCCTTTTGGCAGTTGTAAAGATGTGATCGTCCCTGGCGAAGGAAAAAATGTTTTTGGATCTTCCGCATAAATGCGCACTTCAATCGCATGTCCTTCTTTTTTTACTTCAGCTTGCGAAAAACATAGCTGTTCTCCTGCCGCGATGCGCAGTTGTTGCTCAACAATGTCAATGCCCGTAATTTCCTCTGTTACGGGGTGCTCAACTTGCAAACGTGTATTCATTTCTAAAAAATAAAAGTTTTTTTGCTCATCTACGAGAAATTCAACTGTTCCTGCATTCGTATATCCGATATGTTTTGCCGCCCGAACAGCAGTCTCTCCCATCTGTTTCCGCGTCTCTTCATCTAAAAACGGCGAAGGTGCTTCTTCAATCACTTTTTGATGGCGACGTTGCACAGAACATTCTCTCTCCCATAAATAAACGTAATTTCCATATTGATCGGCTAGCAGTTGAATTTCAATATGGCGCGGATTGTCGATATACTTTTCAACGTACATCGCCCCATCCCCAAAAAAGGAAGCAGCACGGCTTTTGTTTCCTTCGAACGCTTTGCGCAACTGCTCTTCATCGTAAACGAGCTGCATGCCGATGCCACCACCACCTGCCGAAGCTTTCAACATCACTGGATACCCGATTTCGTTTGCAACGTTCGCTGCTTCATCGACATGAGCGAGCGGAAAAGAGATGCCGGGTACAATCGGCACCCCCGCTTCCGCCATTGTTTGTCTCGCCTCAATTTTGCTCCCCATTCGCGCAATGACATCCGGTTTCGGACCGATAAACACGATTCCTTCTTCCTCGCAGCGGCGAGCAAATGCTGCATTTTCTGAAAGCAAGCCGTAACCGGGATGAATAGCTTCTACCTTCGTTTCTTTAGCGATAGAAATAATTTTTTCGATGTTTAAATAACTTTCATTCACGCGCGCTTTGCCAACGACATATGCTTCATCAGCCTGCTTTACATGAAGCGAACCGGCGTCAGCTTCTGAATAAATAGCGACCGTTTGAATGCCGAGCTTTTTGCACGTACGAATGATGCGCAAAGCAATTTCCCCCCGATTAGCAATAAGCACTTTTGAAAACATATGTCTCCCCCTTATACGTTTTTTTTCTGTTCGATTCGTTCGCGCGCCCATTCACGCAATTTAAATTTTTGAATTTTTCCTGACGCCGTCATCGGATAAGACGTAGTAAATTCGATATATCTAGGGATTTTATGGCGCGATATATTTCCTTCACAAAATGCACGAATATCTTCTGCTGTAGCGTGTTCACCTTCTTTTAAAATGATCCACGCCATCACCTCTTCCCCATACGTTTCATCTGGGACGCCGACAACTTGCACATCGAGCACTTTCGGATGCTTATATAAAAACTCCTCAATTTCACGCGGATAAATGTTCTCCCCACCGCGGATAATCATATCTTTTAGCCGTCCGGTAATGCGAAAGTAACCGTTTTCATCCATCACTGCTAAATCCCCTGTATGCAACCATCCATCTTCATCAATCGCTTCGCGCGTCGCGGAAGGATTGTTGTAATATCCTTTCATTACATGATATCCGCGGGTACATAGCTCACCTTGCATACCAGGTGGCAATTCTTTATTTGTTGCTGGATCAACAATTTTCACCTCGACGTGAGGGAGGGCACGCCCTACAGTTTCAACACGTAACTCAATCGGATCATCGGTGCGTGTTTGCGTAATAACCGGTGAAGACTCTGTTTGACCGTACGCAATCGTAATGTCTCGCGCCCCCATTTTTTCGATGACAGCTTTCATCACTTCAATCGGGCAGTTTGATCCAGCCATAATACCTGTACGTAAAGACGATAAATTGTATGATGCAAAGTCTGGATCATTTAATTCGGCAATAAACATCGTTGGCACCCCGTGAAGCGCCGTACATTTTTCATCTTGCACCGTTTGTAACACTTGTTTTGGATGAAATTGCTCAAGTGGCACCATCGTTGCTCCAACTGTTACGCAAGCGAGCGTACCGAGAACGCAACCGAAACAATGAAAAAACGGTACAGGAATACATAAACGATCTTCCTTTGTTAGCTTCATACATTCTGCAATATAATACGCATTGTTCACAATGTTATAATGTGTAAGCATAACGCCTTTTGGGAATCCTGTCGTTCCTGAGGTATATTGCATGTTGATGACATCATGTGGATCGAGGGAATTCATTCGTGCATCTAGTGCTGCATCTTCGACATATTCCGCCATGGCTAAGAGGTCGTTCCATGAAAATGTTCCCGGATAGCGTTGTTCGCTTAATACGATGACATTTCGTAGTTGTGGAAGACGTTTCGCTTGTAGCTTTCCAGGTTCGCAATAGGCGAGTTCAGGTGCAATGTCGTAAATCATGTCCATATAAGAAGTACCACGATACTGTTCCATTAAAATGATTGTTGTTGCGTCAGATTGTTTTAATAAATATTGTAGCTCTGCTGTACGGTAATTCGTATTCACCGTAACAAGTACCGCCCCCATTTTCCCTGTCGCAAACTGGCATGCGAGCCATTCCGGTTTATTTGTTGCCCAAAGTGCAATATGCTCCCCTGTTTCTATGCCAAGCTTCATCAACCCTTTCGCAACGAGGCGGCAATAATCGTTAAACTGCTGATAAGACCAGCGCAACTGACGATCTGCATATACAACTGCCTCATGATTCGGATGAATGGAAGCTTTTTGCTCAAGCAACTGACCAACTGTAATATGAAGCATACGCCCCCTCCTTTAGCATCCTAATTGACGTGCAATAACGAGCCGTTGAATTTCCGATGTTCCTTCGCCAATTTCCATCAGTTTTATATCCCGGAGATGACGTTCGACACCATATTCTTTCATATATCCATATCCACCGTGAATTTGGATCGCTTGATTGCAAATGTGAAATCCCGCTTCAGAAGCAAACAATTTTGCAAACGCTGCCTCTTTTGTGAACGGCTTGCCTTGATCTTTCAACCACGCTGCTTTGTATACCATATTGCGTGCAAGTTCAAGCTGCATCGCCATATCCGCAAGCTTAAATTGAATCGCTTGAAACTTGGCAATCGGTTGACCGAACTGTTTTCTCTCTTTTGCATATTGAAGTGCTTTTTCAAATGCAGCTTGTGCAATACCGACAGCTAATGCTGCAATGGAAATGCGTCCGCCATCGAGCGTATATAAAAACTGCTTAAATCCTTTTTTCGGGTCCCCTAATATATTTTCTTTTGGCACACGCACATCTTGCAAAATGAGTTCACACGTATTGGATGCACGAACGCCCATTTTGTCATAATGGCAGTTAATCGTAAACCCTGGTGCATCGGTTGGAACGATGAAAGCAGAGATGATATTTTTTCCTCGGTCATCTTTTCCGGTGACGGCGGTTACAATAACTTGGCGCGCATAGCCTGCATTTGTAATCCAACACTTTTCCCCATTGATGACGTATTCATCGCCATCTAAGACGGCTCGCGTTTGCGTGCCACCTGCGTCAGATCCCGCATTCGGTTCTGTCAATCCGAATGAACCGAACGTTTCACCTTTTGCCATTGGCACGAGCCACTTCTCTTTTTGCTCTTCTGTCCCAAAATAATAAATCGGGCTAGCACCGAGCGATACAGCCGCCGCATAACTTAACCCTGTTCCACCGCATGCTCGACCAATTTCTTCAACCGCAATCGCATATGAAATCGTATCTCCTCCCGAGCCGCCGTACTGTTCGGGGAACGGGATTCCAAACAAACCGAGTTCACCCATTTTTTTGAACGTTTCAATAGGAAAAGTGGCTTGCTCATCCCATTTCGACGCATAAGGCCCAATTTCCTTTTCGGCAAAATCGCGAACCATTTCTTTAATCATTTGTTGTTCTTTCGTTAATTCAAAATGCATCGTCTTTTTTCCTCCTTTATTAGATAAAAATATATGAAACCAACAAGCCTGTTTTATTACAAACCGACTAGTTGGTCTGTATACTTCGAAGCATCCGTCATTCGTCGCCTACGCGCGACAAAAGGAATGACGAAATGTCCTCATCTCGCTTCGCTTCCTCTGTCAATAGCGAATGTAGAATTAAATCATTAAAAGCGGCCGCAATTTGTTCAATTGACATCGGACCGTCGGGCTTATACCATTTGTACATCCAGTTTACCATGCCAATAATCGACAAGCCTGCGAGTTCAACAGACAGCTCTGCGCGAAACTGCTTCGCCTCAATACCTTCACGAAGCACTTGAAAAATAATTTGCTTATACCGTTCACGTTTTTCGTTAATTTTTTCAGCATATTCCGGCTTTAAATACGCCGCCTCTTGATTGAACACCGTAATATGCGGTTTATAAATATGAAAAACCCTTACAAACGACCGAATGATCGCACATAACCGCTTTGTCGGCGTCTTATATTTTACATATGCTTCTTGTGCTTTATTTAGCACATACGTAATAAATACATCATGAATGTGATAAAGCAGTTCATCTTTTGACTTAAAGTTATGATAAAATCCTCCCTTTGACGCGCCGCACTCCGCAACAATGCGGTCAACCGTCACCCCGTGATATCCATACTTTTCGAACAACGTAAGCGCCGTCTCAATAATGCGATCCTTTAGCTGCTTCTCAACCATGCATGCAACTCCTTTTTGAGTGTATTTTAACATAATTTTCAGAAAAATAAAATACATTTATCAAACTATTAAATAGAATTTTAGGAAAAATAAAATACA
>NZ_DAITON010000106.1:0-7858 GCF_036834105.1 Anoxybacillus sp.
AAGTAATCGATATCGATCAATCTCCAATCGGTCGCACGCCGCGCTCAAACCCTGCGACATATACGGGCGTGTTTGATGATATTCGCGATTTATTTGCGACGACGAACGAAGCGAAAATGCGCGGGTATCAAAAAGGGCGGTTTAGTTTCAATGTAAAAGGCGGTCGTTGTGAAGCGTGTCGTGGCGACGGGATTATAAAGATCGAAATGCACTTTTTACCTGACGTCTATGTGCCTTGTGAAGTATGTCACGGCAAGCGGTACAATCGCGAAACGCTAGAGGTAAAATATAAAGATAAAAATATCGCCGAAGTGCTTGATATGACAGTAGAAGAAGCGCTCGCGTTTTTTGAAAACATCCCGAAAATTAAACGGAAACTGCAAACGTTATACGATGTCGGGCTCGGTTATATGCAGCTCGGCCAACCGGCTACAACGCTTTCCGGGGGTGAAGCGCAGCGGGTGAAATTAGCATCTGAATTGCACCGTCGTTCGACAGGAAGGACGTTATATATTTTAGACGAGCCGACAACCGGCTTGCATGTCGATGATATTGCCCGTTTATTACATGTGCTACAACGGCTCGTAGAACAAGGAGATACGGTGCTTGTTATCGAGCATAATTTAGATGTCATTAAAACAGCCGACTATATTATTGATCTTGGTCCAGAAGGCGGCGATGGCGGCGGACAAATCGTTGCCGCGGGGACGCCAGAGGAAGTCGCTCAAATCGAGCAATCCTATACCGGGCGATATTTACAACCGATTTTAGTGCGCGATCGCGAACGCATGCGCCAGCGTATACCGAGCGTATAATGCGCTCGGTTTTTTTTGTACGAAACTTTCCTTGTGATGAAACGTATGTATAAGTAAAGAAAAAAGGGAGAGATCACAAATGGAAGGAAATAAATTGCTTGCGTCATTATGTTATTTTAGCGTATTTTTTGCACCGTTTTTATTTCCGATTATCGTTTATTTTGTCGCGAAGCATGAACGGGTAAAAATGCATGCGAAAAAATCGTTTTTATCTCATCTCATTCCAATTGCGATTGTGCTCGTTACAGGTGGACTGTTTTTATTTTTTGTTATCATCGGGGTGGACGGATGGATCGGTCTACCATTTATCGGGGTGATGATCGGAGGCGTCGTGCATGTCGTTGTGATCATTTGGAATATTATTAAGGGAATTCAAGTATTACAGGAATCGGGAGGGATGTATGAATGAAGAAGCTTGTTAGGCTTCGTCGTGATCGAATGGTTGCGGGCGTGTTAAGCGGATTAGCAGCTTATATGAATATGGATGCAACCGTTGTTCGATTGTTGTTCGTTGCATTATTGCTTATTACTGGCGTCATGCCATTCGCCATGTTGTATGCGCTTGCCGTGTTTATTATTCCAAATGAGGAGAATGTCATATGAAGTGGCTTGCACATATAGCTGTCAACGCTGTTTTATTGTTGGCGCTTGCCGGATATTTTGAGTCGATTTATTTGTCAAGCATTTGGTCCGCATTTGCGGCGAGCTTGCTTTTGTCTTTATTAAATACGTTCGTTAAACCGCTTCTTATTTTGCTGACGCTTCCGGTTACCGTGTTGACATTCGGTTTATTTTTATTCGTCATTAACGCGATGACGTTAGCGCTGACGGCATGGTTGATGGGAAGCTCATTTCAAATTGGCGGCTTTAGTACAGCGCTATTTGCGTCGCTCGCTATTTCGCTCTTTCATGTTGTCATTGATTCGCTTAAAAAGGAAAAGTGAAACGTTCTGCGTACGAAGCGGAACGTTTTTATTTTCAAGTGAAAGTGTTACAATGGAGAAAGGGAAAAGGAGGGGTTTGCATGCCAAAAGTGAGAACAAAAGATTTAATTGATGAGTTTCAGTTTGAGCTCGTAAGCGGAGCAGAAGGGATTCATCGCCCGATTACAACGAGCGACTTATCCCGTCCGGGCATTGAAATGGCCGGTTATTTTGCATATTACCCAGCTGAACGTGTGCAATTGCTCGGGATGACGGAACTATCTTTTTTTGAACGATTAACTCCTGTTGAAAAGCGATTGCGCATGGAAAAGCTATGTACGGATATTACCCCAGCGATCATCGTTTCGCGTGGATTAGATGTGCCAAAAGAGCTAATTGAAGCTTCTGAGAAAAAAGAAGTACCTGTCATGCGCTCGACGATGAAAACGACGCGGCTAGCTAGCCGGCTGACAAACTATTTAGAAAGCAAGCTCGCGCCGACGACAGCTGTGCACGGGGTGCTTGTTGATGTGTACGGCGTCGGCGTATTAATTACAGGAAAAAGCGGGGTCGGAAAAAGTGAAACGGCACTTGAACTTGTAAAGCGCGGACATCGTCTCGTCGCCGATGATTGTGTCGAAATTCGGCAAGAAGATGAAAACTTGCTCATCGGTAGCGCCCCCGAGCTCATTGAACATTTGCTTGAAATTCGGGGACTTGGCATTATTAATGTTATGACATTGTTCGGCGCAGGTGCAGTTCGCCCGCATAAACGCATTTCGCTCGTGATCGACTTAGAACTATGGGATCCGAATAAACAATACGATCGTCTCGGGCTTGAAGAGGAAAAAGTAAAAATTATTGATACGGAAGTGACGAAGTTGACGGTTCCAGTTCGTCCAGGGCGAAATTTAGCGGTCATTATCGAGGTGGCGGCGATGAACTTCCGTTTGAAGCGCATGGGGGTCAACGCAGCAGAAGAATTTTCTGCGCGGTTAGCGGATGCAATTGGCGATGCGGAACACGATTATGAATGAGAGGATGGAAGAACATGATTTTACATATCCAACCGCTTGATCGCGTCTTTTTTCAGCTCGGTCCGATTACAATTTATTGGTACGGTGTCATTATTGCGACAGGTGTATTGCTTGGACTTTGGTTGGCAACAAAAGAAAGCGAGCGGCTCGGTATTCAAAAAGAAACATTTGTTGATCTTGTGCTAATTGCTGTGCCAATTGCCATTTTATGTGCACGTGCGTATTACGTTATTTTCCAATGGGACTATTATTCTAAGCATATCGGTGAGATTCCACAAATTTGGAACGGCGGCTTGGCCATTCATGGCGGTCTAATTGGTGCAATCGCAACAGGTATTGTGTTCGCTAAAAAACGAGGGCTGTCGTTTTGGAAACTAGCCGATATTGCAGCGCCAAGTATTATTTTAGGGCAGGCGATTGGACGTTGGGGAAATTTTATGAACCAAGAGGCGCACGGTGGGCCTGTATCGCGCGCATTTTTAGAAAGTTTACATTTGCCGGACTGGATCATTAACCAAATGTACATACAAGGTCAGTACTATCATCCGACATTTTTATATGAATCCATGTGGAATATGCTCGGGTTTCTCGTTTTACTTGCATTAAGGAGACGAAATGTACGAAGAGGGGAACTATTTTTCACGTACATCATTTGGTATTCGATCGGACGCTTTTTCATTGAAGGATTGCGGACAGACAGTTTAATGTTAACGGAAACGATTCGCATGGCGCAGTTTATTTCGTTTTTGCTTATTGTGTTTGCGGTCATGATGATCGTTGTGCGCCGCATGCGCGGTTTAGCCGATGAGCGGTACAACGATTAAATGAAAGGGGAGAGCAGCGTGCTTCAAAGGGGTTTGTTTGTTGGATTGAAAACGACATGGACGCTCGGAAAAGTCATTTTTCCGATTACAGTCATTGTGACGCTTTTACAATACTCCCCTGTTTTGCCATGGGTGACAAATGTTTTAACGCCGATGATGCGCTGGATCGGTTTGCCGGGCGATGCCGCTCTCGTGCTCGTGCTCGGCAATTTTTTAAATTTATATGCGGGCATCGGTGCGATGTTAACAATGGATTTGACGGTGAAAGAAGTATTTATTTTAGCTGTGATGTTGTCGTTTTCGCACAATATGCTTGTTGAGTCGGCTGTCGCCGCCCAAGTAGGCGTTCGCGTATGGTGGACGGTTGCTGTGCGCGTCGGTTTAGCGTTTACGTCCGCTTGGCTTATTCATGTGTTATGGGATGGCGGAAAACAAATGGCGAAGTACGGCTTTATGCCGCAATCTTCGACAACGCCGCATACGTGGGGAGAAATCGTTTGGACAGGGACCGAAAAGGCGATATATGGTATTGGTCAGTTAGCGCTCATTATTATTCCGCTTATGATCGCTATTCAAGTGTTAAAAGAATTAAAATGGCTAAATACGTTTTCTACATGGTTGTCTCCATTTACACGAATGCTCGGCATTCGCGAAAACGCGTCGCTTACGATGGCGGCCGGCTTGTTGTTTGGGCTCGCTTACGGCGCAGGGGTTATGATTCAAGCAGTCAAAGAAGATGGAGTGACGAAAAAAGATTTAACATTAACATTTTTATTTTTAGTTGCTTGTCATGCGGTTGTAGAAGATACGTTGTTATTTGTGCCGCTTGGCATTCCAGTATGGCCGCTTTTAGTTATTCGGCTTGTGACGGCAATTTTGCTTACAGCTACGTTAAGTTTTATTTGGAATCGAATGGAACACCGAAAAAGAAAGGAAGCGACGTATGAATATTAACACGATTTTATTTGACTTAGACGGAACGCTTATTAACACGAACGATTTAATTATTGAATCATTTTTACATACGCTCAACCGTTACTATCCGAATCAATATACGCGTGAAGATGTGCTCGCTTTTATCGGACCGCCGCTCCGCGATACGTTTGAGGCGATTGATCCGGAGCGCGCCGATGAAATGATTGAGACGTATCGAGCATTCAATCATGCCCATCATGATGCGTTAGTGAAAGAATATGAAACGGTATATGATACGGTACGAACGCTACATGAACACGGCTTTAAACTTGGCATTGTAACGACGAAAATTCGTCATACAGTCAATATGGGCTTAAAGTTAACGAAGCTAGATTCATTTTTCCAATGCATCATTACGCTCGATGATGTTGAGCATGCGAAGCCTCATCCTGAACCGATCGAAAAAGCGCTTGCTTGTTTGCAGGCAAAGCCAGAGGAAACGTTAATGGTTGGGGATAACCACCACGATATTTTAGCGGGAAAACATGCGGGAACAAAAACAGCAGGAGTTGCTTGGACGATTAAAGGCCGCGAACATTTAGCGAAATATGAACCAGATGTGATGCTTGAAAAAATGAGCGATTTGTTGAGCATTTTAGGGGTGACATCGCGTTGAGACGGACGACACGTTATGATGTAAAAGGAACGAACTCGTTATGGCAAGTATATCGAACTGTTTCGTTCTGGAAGGTGTTGAAAAACGTCATCGTTATTTTGATCGGACGCTATACGCCGTTTTTTCCTTTGAAAAATTGGCTATATCGCACATTTTTACGCATGGACATCGGCAAACATACGGCGCTTGCGTTTATGGTCATGCCCGATATTTTGTTTCCAGAAAAAATTCACATCGGCAACAACACGATTATTGGCTACAATACGACCATTTTAGCGCATGAATATTTAGTGCACGAGTATCGGCTTGGGGATGTGATCATCGGCAACGATGTGATGATCGGGGCGAATACAACCATTTTACCAGGGGTCACGATTGGTGACGGTGCTGTCGTTGCTGCAGGGACGCTTGTGCACCGCGATGTACCAGCTGGCGCATTTGTTGGCGGCAATCCGATGCAAACGATTCGTCTTAGCGAACGCTAAGACGTTTTTTTTATAAATAAAAAGGAATCACGTCGAAAAAAATCGAATGAGTTTGTAGTTGACGAAACGAAAAACGGGGAGTAAACTACAAATAAAAATCTTTACTTTGCTAATATATTAGCGAACTAAAGTAAAAAGAAGGACGGGACAAACGATGAGAGTATTTATGTTTGAGAAGCCGCTTGGCATGCGTGATACGCTTCCGGATGTATATCAAATTAAACGCGCGTTGCGTGAAGCGATGATGAAAGAAATCGAAACGTGGGGATATTCGTTTATTGAAACCCCGACGTTAGAATACGATGAAACAGTCGGTTCTGCCTCCGCTATTTTGGATCAGCAACTATTTAAATTGCTTGATCGTGAAGGACATACGCTCGTCTTACGTCCCGATATGACAGCTCCGATCGCTCGTTTAGCGGCGTCGAAGCTATATAAGGAAGGTTGTCCGCTTCGTTTAGCGTATGCCGCCAATGTTTTTCGAGCCCAACAGCGAGAAGGGGGACGCCCTGCAGAGTTTGAGCAAGTCGGTGTCGAATATATCGGTGATGGGACGACGTATGCTGATGCGGAAGTCATCAGCTTAATGATTTTCGCTTTACAGCGTGCAGGATTACGTCATTTCACGGTAACGATCGGTCACATCGGTTACGTTGATGCATTGTTTTTTGATATTTTACGCCATGAGCAGCGGGTGGAAACGTTGCGGCGCTTTTTGTATGAAAAAAACTATGTCGGTTATCGTGAACACGTGAAATCGTTGCCGCTTTCTTCGATCGACCGCGACCGTCTTTTACGTCTTTTAACGTTGCGCGGCGGTGAGGAAGTCGTGGCAGAAGCAAAAGTATTCGCGATGACAGAAGAAGAACATCGCGCCCTCGATGAACTAAAGCAGTTATGCGAGCATGTGAAACAATATGGCGTTGCCGATACGGTGAAACTCGATATGAGCTTAGTGAGCCATATGAGCTATTACACAGGTGTGCTTTTTGAAGTGTATGCAGAAAACGTCGGGTTTTTACTCGGCAACGGCGGTCGATACGATGAATTGCTCGCTAAATTTCATCGTCCGTCCCCTGCGACAGGGTTTAGCGTCCGATTAGATCGGCTAATGGAGGCGCTCGGTGAAAAACAACAACAAGGAAAAACGACGTGTATTATGTTTAGCCAAGAACGTTTTGCAGAGGCGTATGCAAAAGCGAAAGAAATGAGACAAAGAGGAGAAAAAGTTGTTTTGCAACAAGTGGCAGGTGTTCGAGATATGGATCAATTTACTGCCGCATTTGACGATGTTGTGTACGTACTAGGGAAACACGGAAAGGATGAACGATCATGTTGACCGTTGCGATGCCGAAAGGGCGCATTTTTTCAGAGGCGCTTTTCTTATTAAAACAAGCGGGTTACGACATCCCTGACGATTTAGAGCATTCTCGCAAGCTCATGATTGATGTGCCGAATGAACAGCTTCGTTTCATTTTAGCGAAGCCGATGGATGTCGTCACATACGTCGAACACGGGGTTGCTGATGTTGGCATTGCGGGCAAAGATGTGCTTCTTGAAGAAGAACGTGATGTGTATGAAATATTAGATTTGCGCATTAGCCCTTGTTATTTGGCGGTGGCAGGATTGCCGAATACGCGCGTCCATTCGGTCGCTCCAAGAGTCGCAACAAAATATCCTCACATCGCCTCCACATATTTTCGCGAGCAAGGCGAACAAGTAGAGATTATTAAATTAAATGGATCTGTTGAGCTGGCTCCGCTCATCGGCTTAGCTGAGCGCATCGTTGATATTGTTTCGACAGGGCGAACGCTAAAAGAAAATGGACTTGTGGAATTAGAACGCATTGTTCATGTCACATCGCGCTTTATTGTTAATCCGGTGAGTTATCGCATGCAAGATCGTGCAATTGAACAAATGGTCGATCGGTTAACCGATGCGATTGAGAGAGGAGAGAAACAATGAGAATTGAACGTGTAACAGGGACGGTTTCGCTTCGACGGACGATTGAAAGCGGTACGGAAGAGCAAAGACAAGCGGTGAAGCGGGTGATTGAGGATGTGCGCAATAACGGAGACGCGGCGTTAAAAAAATATACGGAAATGTTTGATGGCATATGTCTCGATACGCTTGCTGTTACGCAAGAAGAAATTGAAGAAGCATATTGGCTAGTCGACGAACAC
>NZ_DAITON010000107.1:0-7711 GCF_036834105.1 Anoxybacillus sp.
CTGCATCAGCAGCCGGCTTTTCTTATTGCACCATGTTGTTGTATGGAAATTGGCTTGCATATCCTTGAAATTGTTGGTAAGATTGTTGCAGTTTTTGTTGGTCCGCCTGTTCGAGCGCATACCACCCTTTTTTGAACATTAAGTTGTATAAGTCGCGTTGACAGTTTTGTGTTTCCGTAAACATACGCAACACTTCATCGTACAAATGTTGGTGGCTCGCTTCATTTAAAAACGTACAATAACTAGCTGTCATATATTTTTCAGTCGATAACATGTCATTTATAAAATCACGATCGTTCATTTGTGGCGTTTTTGGAATTTGTGTTTCACGATTTTGCACCTTCATGCTGTGACCCTCCTATTGAATATGAGCTGATGGTTGCAATTGATGTAAAAGCTGTTGATAATGACGTTGGTGCATTTGCCCGACGCGCTCAATGGCTTGTTTAATTTCTTGATCTTGGCATTGAGAAGCGAAAAAATGCGCTTTTTTCATTGCGAGTAAATTCCAAGAAAGTGCATCTGTTAAATAAAGGGCATCTTTCGTTGAAATCATTTCAGGCGGTTGAGCCATCATCACTTGTTGTTGCATGTTCATTTGTTGCTGCATCTAGATCCCTCCTAATAAAATCGCATTCGACTGTATATTGCCCATGCATTGTATAGTTATACGTATGTAGACAAAAAATACGATTATTCGACAAAAACATATTCAAGCGATTGAAAACGTGTTACAATACGGGTGGATGCGCTTGCAAAAGGGGGTAAACAACAATGGAGCAGTTGATGCGCGACTTTTTCTTATTTTTGTCAAAAAATAAAACGTTAACAAAATTGGCGAAGCGTTACGGTCTTCGTTTCGGTGCGTCGCGTTTTGTAGCGGGAGAAACAATCGAACAGGCAGTAGAAGTGATTCAACAACTGAATCGTAAAGGACTGGCGGTCACGATCGATTACTTAGGGGAATTTGTTGATAATGAACAAGAAGCAAACGAAATGGCGAACCATTCGATTGAAGCGATTCGTGCAATTGGTGAAAATAAACTAAATTCACAACTATCATTAAAAATGACGTCGATGGGATTAGACATTTCCGATGAGCTTGTCATGAAAAATATGCGCCGTATTTTAGATGAAGCGAAAGCCCACGGCGTATTCGTTACAATTGATATGGAAGACTATTCTCGTTGTCAAAAAACGATCGATATATTTAAGCAGTTGAAGAAAGAGTATGACAATGTCGGAACGGTATTGCAAGCATATTTGTACCGCACGGAAAAAGACATCGAAGATTTAAATGCGTATCATCCGAACTTACGCCTTGTGAAAGGGGCGTACAAAGAGTCACCGGAAGTCGCTTTTCCAGATAAAAAAGATGTGGATGAAAACTTCAAAAAAATTATTAAAATGCATCTATTAAACGGAAACTATACAGCTGTTGCTACGCACGATGACGCGATTATCGAATACACGAAACAACTCGTGAAGGAGTATAACATTCCGAACGATCAATTTGAATTTCAAATGTTGTATGGTATTCGTCCAGAACGACAAGAACAATTAGCGCGCGAAGGGTATACGATGCGCGTCTACGTTCCATACGGAACCGATTGGTACGGCTATTTTATGCGCCGTTTAGCAGAACGTCCAGCCAACGTGGCATTTGTGCTAAAAGGAATCGTGAAAAAATAAAGGTGGGCCATCCCACCTTTATTCATTTCCCATGTTTTCTTTTCCGTATTGTTGATTTTGGCTCGTTTTCTTTCCGCCGCCATCACGCTCCACCGTCGGACCAGCATTTCCTTTAACACTTGCCGCACTTACACCTGCTTTTGACGGGTGTTTTTTCATTTTCATCGCAAACATCACCTCCTTTCGTATCATGTCCTAAATCATTGACAAAATTCGCTACATTTATTTGTTGCGAAAATTTGAAATATAATTTATATTTAAGATAAAGGAAAAATGAATGACCATTCATTCAATATGGATAAGGGGGAAGGAGAATGCGAATTAAAAAAGCAGCTGTTCTCGGTTCTGGTGTCATGGGATCGGGAATTGCGGCGCACTTAGCGAACGTCGGTATCCCGACATTGTTGTTAGACATCGTACCGAAAGAGTTGACGGAAGAAGAAAAAGCAAAAGGATGGACGCTTGAACATAAACAAGTACGCAATCGCATCGTCAATCAGGCGGTAGCACGCTTATTGAAACAAAAGCCAGCACCGCTTATGTCAAAGGCGAACGCATCATTGATTGAAGTTGGAAACTTTGAAGATGATTTTCATCGGTTAGCTGAATGCGACTGGATCATTGAAGTTGTTGTGGAGCGGCTTGATGTGAAAAAAAGCGTATTTGAAAAAGTCGATGCGGTAAGAAAGCAAGGAAGCATCGTCAGTTCAAATACATCGGGTATTTCGATCGAAGCGATGGCAGAAGGGCGCTCCGAAGATTTTAAAAAGCATTTTTTAGGCACGCACTTTTTCAATCCGCCGCGCTATTTAAAACTGTTAGAAATCATTCCGACAAAACATACAGATCGAGCTGTTGTGGCGTTTATGAAACAATTCGGTGAAAATGTACTTGGCAAAGGCGTCGTTCTTGCGAAAGATACGCCAAACTTTATCGCCAATCGGATTGGTACGTACGGTTTACTTGTTACCGTGCGCGAAATGATGAAAGGCGGCTATAGCGTCGGCGAAGTCGATTCCGTGACGGGCTCGCTCATTGGACGTCCGAAAAGCGCAACATTCCGTACGCTTGATGTTGTTGGACTAGACACGTTTATTCATGTGGCTAACAATGTGTTTGAAAAAGTAGAAGGTGAAGAAAAAGAAGCATTTACTGTCCCGTCGTTTATGAAAACGATGGTTGAGAAAGGATGGCTCGGCAGTAAATCAGGACAAGGATTTTTCTACAAAAAAGGAAAAGACATTTTTGAATTAAATTATGAAACGCTTGAGTATGAACCAACGAAAAAATTGAAGGCACCGTCGATCGAGATGAGCAAACAAGCGAAAGGAACAGCGAACAAATTGAAAGCGCTTGTATATGCGAACGATCGCGCTGGTCAGCTACTGTGGAACATTTTAAGCCCGACGTTATTATATTCCGCCCAGTTGCTCGGCGAAATCGCTGACGATATTGTAGCGATTGACCGTGCGATGAAATGGGGATTTGGATGGGAACTCGGTCCTTTTGAAATGTGGGATGCGATCGGCGTGAAGCAGTCTGTGGAGAAAATGAAGGCAGAAGGTCGACAAGTCCCATCGTGGGTAGAACACTTCCTTGCGAGCGGATATGAAACGTTTTACAAGCGTGAGCGAGGTTTTGTATCGTACTACGATCGTGGACAATACAAGCCTGTTGAAGAAAACGAAAAAGTTATTCATATTCAGCGCTTAAAAGAACAAAAAGGGGTCATTAAGAAAAATAGTGGCGCAAGCCTCATTGATCTTGGCGATGATGTCGCATTGCTTGAATTTCATTCACCAAACAATGCGATCGGTTTCGATATCGTCCAAATGATTAACTATGCGTTAGAAGAGGTCGATCGCAACTATAAGGGACTCGTCATCGGAAACCAAGGTAAAAACTTTTGCGTCGGTGCGAACCTTGCGATGATTTTAATGGAAGCGCAAGATGACAACTATTTTGAAATTGAGATGGTCGTTCGTCAATTCCAACAAGCGATGATGAATATTAAATATAGCACCAAACCGGTCGTTGTTGCACCATTTGCGATGACGCTCGGAGGTGGAACAGAAATTTGCTTGCCAGCTTCACGCATTCAAGCTGCAGCGGAAACATATATGGGGCTCGTTGAAGTTGGTGTCGGTCTCATTCCGGGCGGCGGTGGAAATAAAGAGCTATATATGAAACATTTAAGCGGCATGCCAAACGGTGTGGAATTTGATCTCCAAAAGGTTGCCAATAAAGTGTTTGAAACGATTGCGATGGCGAAAGTGTCCACATCAGCGGCGGAAGCGCGTGAATTGAATTTCTTAAATGCACAAGATAGTATTTCGATCAACGGTGACCATCTCATTCATGATGCGAAACAAACGGTATTGGCATTATATGAGAGCGGATACAAGCCGCCGATGCGCCGAAAAATTCCTGTTGTTGGGGAGACCGGCTATGCGACGTTGTTACTTGGTGCGCAAGGGATGTATCATTCAGGCTACATTTCCGAACACGACTTAAAAATTGCGAAAAAGCTTGCTTACGTCATTGCTGGCGGAAGCGTACCGTACGGAACAGAAGTGGATGAACAATATTTGCTCGATCTAGAGCGCGAAGCATTTTTAAGCCTTGTCGGCGAGCCAAAAACACAAGCGCGCATGCAACATATGCTTGTGAAAGGAAAACCGTTAAGAAACTAAGGGGGGATTGACGTGAAAGAAGCGGTCATCGTTGCCGGGGCGCGCACGCCTGTCGGCAAAGCAAAAAAAGGGACGTTAGCCAACGTCCGCCCAGATGATTTAGGGGCGATCGTTGTTAAAGAAACGTTAAAGCGAGCAGGAAATTACGAAGGAAACATTGATGATCTCATTATCGGTTGCGCCATGCCAGAAGCGGAACAAGGGTTAAATATTGCGCGCAACATTGGAGCGTTAGCTGGTTTGCCGTATACGGTGCCAGCCATTACAATCAACCGTTATTGTTCATCGGGATTGCAAGCGATTGCTTATGCGGCGGAGAGAATTATGCTTGGGCATGCAGATACCGTTATTGCTGGTGGCGTAGAGTCGATGAGTATGGTACCGATGATGGGCCATGTCGTACGACCGAACGTGAAGCTCGCAGAAAACGCACCGGAGTATTATATGTCGATGGGACATACAGCCGAGCAAGTAGCCATGAAATACGGAGTGACGCGCGAAGATCAAGATGCGTTTGCTGTTCGCAGTCATCAAAAAGCAGCAAAAGCGATTGCTGAAGGAAAATTTGTCGATGAAATTGTGCCGGTCGACGTGACTGTCCGTCATATTGAAAATAATAAGTTAGTAGAGAAAAAGATAACGTTTAGTCAAGATGAGGGAGTTCGCCCGGATACGAATATGGAAACGCTCGCCAAGTTGCGTCCTGCTTTTTCAGTGAACGGGACGGTCACAGCAGGGAATGCCTCACAAACGAGTGACGGAGCAGCGGCGGTGATGGTGATGGATCATGAAAAGGCGAAAGCGCTCGGTTTACAACCGCTCGGTAAATTCCGTTCGTTTGCGGTAGCAGGTGTCCCACCTGAAGTGATGGGTATCGGACCGATTGCTGCGATTCCGAAAGCGCTTGAGCTTGCAGGGCTTGAACTTTCTGACATCGGCTTAATAGAACTGAATGAAGCGTTTGCTTCGCAAGCGATTCAAGTCATTCGCGAACTTGGATTAGATGAAGAAAAGGTAAACGTAAACGGAGGAGCGATCGCCCTCGGTCATCCGCTCGGTTGTACGGGAGCGAAGTTAACGTTGACACTTTTACATGAAATGCGTCGTCGCAACGAGCAATTTGGTATTGTCACGATGTGTATCGGTGGCGGTATGGGTGCTGCTGGCGTATTTGAATTATTATAAGAGGGGGAATCAATAATGGAAAAAGCGTTACAAATTGCACAAGGCGGTAGCTTTTTAATTGAAGATGTATCACCAACTCAAGTGTTTACACCAGAAGATTTTACAGACGAACAAAAAATGATTGCGAAAACGACAGAAGAATTTGTCGTCAACGAAGTATTGCCACAACTTGAACATTTAGAAAACCATGAGTTTGATCGGTCTGTCGCTCTTTTAAAGCAAGCTGGTGAGCTTGGATTGCTTGGTGCGGACGTGCCAGAAGAATACGGTGGATTAAGTTTAGATAAAATTAGTTCGGCGTTAATTGCTGAAAAAATGGCGCGTGCGGGCGGCTTCTCGATTTCACACGGCGCGCACGTTGGGATCGGCTCGCTTCCGATCGTCTTGTTCGGAACAGAGGAGCAAAAACGAAAATATTTACCGGCGCTAGCGACAGGTGAGAAAATTGCTGCTTATGCATTAACGGAGCCAGGCTCTGGTTCAGATGCGCTCGGTGCGAAAACGACAGCAAAACTAAATGCAGAAGGTACGCATTACATTTTAAACGGAGAAAAACAATGGATTACAAACGCTGGTTTTGCCGACGTATTCGTCGTCTATGCGAAAGTAGACGGTGAGCATTTCACAGCATTTATTGTCGAGCGCGATTTCCCTGGCGTATCGACAGGAGCGGAAGAAAAGAAGATGGGGATTAAAAGTTCATCGACACGCACATTAATTTTACAAGATGCGCTCGTGCCGAAAGAAAACTTGCTCGGCGAAATCGGAAAGGGTCACATTATCGCATTTAACATTTTAAACATCGGTCGTTATAAGCTTGGCGTCGGTGCCGTTGGAGGAGCGAAACGTGCCCTTGAAGTGACGATTCAATATGCAAACCAACGCCAACAGTTTAAAACAGCGATCGCGAAGTTTTCGTTAACACAAGAAAAATTAGCAACGATGGCTTCTAAATTGTATGCAGCTGAAAGTTCCGTTTACCGTACAGTCGGTTTATTTGAAGCGCGCATGGGGCAGTTAACGGACGAACAAGCAAAAGACGGAAAAGAAACAGCAAAAGCGATCGCAGAATATGCGATTGAATGTTCATTAAATAAAGTGTTTGCGACAGAAATGCTCGATTACATCGTCGATGAAGGTGTACAAATTCATGGCGGTTACGGCTTTATGCAAGAATACGAAATTGAACGCATGTATCGTGATTCACGCATTAACCGTATTTTTGAAGGAACGAACGAAATTAACCGTCTTCTTGTCCCAGGTATGTATTTGCGCAAGGCGATGAAAGGGGAGCTTCCACTTTTACAAAAAGCGCAACAGCTACAAGAAGAATTAATGATGTTGATGCCTGAAGAAGTTGGCGATGGCGTGCTTGAACAAGAGAAGTACCTTGTCCGCAATGCGAAAAAAATCGCTTTAATGGTCGCGGGACTGGCGGCGCAAAAATTCGGTTCAAAACTTGAAAAAGAACAAGAAGTGCTCGTAAATATTGCAGACATCGTCAGCAACGTATACGCGATGGAGTCTGCGCTATTGCGTACGGAAAAAGCCATCGCCCAATCGGGTGTGGAGAAAAATAAACAAAAAGTATTGTACACACAAATTTTCTGCCAAGAAGCGTTTTATGAAATTGAAGCGCATGCGAAAGAAACGATCGTCGCTGTCGAACAAGGTGACGTGTTGCGCATGATGCTTTCCGCATTGCGTAAATTAACACGTCATACGCCAATCAACGTCATCGCGAAAAAACGTGAAGCGGCAGCAGCATTAATTGAAGCGGAACGATATGTTGTGTAATAATGGAAGTGCCAGACGATGCGTCTGGTACTTTCGCTTTATTATCGTATATATTGATGAGGTGAGAAGATGGTTACGTTTTATTGGTATCCAAAATATGGAACATGTCGCAAAGCAAAAAAATGGTTAGATGACAACAACATTTCCGTACAAGCGATACATATTGTTGAGCACCCTCCATCCAAAGAGCAGTTACGGACGTTATACGAAAAAAGTGGATTGGATGTAAAAAAATTTTTTAACACGAGCGGTATGAAGTATCGCGAACTCGGGTTAAAAGATAAATTAAAGGCGATGAACACGGAAGAAATGTTGCAACTACTGGCATCTGACGGAATGTTAAT
>NZ_DAITON010000108.1:0-7695 GCF_036834105.1 Anoxybacillus sp.
TTCCTGTAACAAGTCGCTCATCGGTACTTTTCATAGAATTTTTGACACTACCTGATTTGTTCATTCATCCCACACCATACGTAATCAACACGGCTACATATGCGCGCCAATTGTTGATACGCCCAACCGACCACATCTCGCCACGCTCGTTCATGTGCCTCAATCGGGACGATCCCTTGTCCGATATCGCATCCGATCCAAACGACCGTCCGCTCCCCTTCTTTTTCCCATTGCTCCCATGCGTGCACATACGACATCATTGCTTTTTTTTGCTCATCTGCATAAGGGAGAAAATATTCGCGAATCCATTGTTCTATTCCTTCTAGCACAACAACAGATGCCGTTTTTTCATCATGGGGAAGCGGAAGTGGTCGTTTATACGCACAATACCAAACATGTGGGGTATGCGTTAGTGAATAATATGCGTTTACCCATTTTCGTTTTCCTTGAAACGCACCGCCGCTAACGAAATGCATCGCTTTCTCTCCTTCCATCGCTCGTTCGTATTGCAAAGTGTTACTCCTTCATCAAACGGAACGTGCCATTCCCAAAACGGACGTGTTTTAGGAGCGTACTGCGACAATAAGTAACGTATGACTCCCCCATGCGTCACAACGATAATATGAGAAGCCGAGCGGCTAATGAGATCATCGATCGCTCGTTCGATACGCCCTTGAAAATCGCGAAACGATTCGCCATTTGGTGGTGAATGGTGAATGGGATCATCTATCCATCGCCGATATGACTCGACCGTCTGTAACTCGGCGTACGTTTTTCCTTCAAAATCGCCAAAATTCAATTCGCGCCAACGATACGAACATTCGATCAAAGCATGAGGAAAAAGAAGATGAGCTGTTTGTCGACAACGAAGCAAGTCACTTGTAATCACGACATCGGCGTGTAACGAGTGCGACACATTCGGCTTTTTCACAATCGGCACATTCGTCCATCCGATATATTGTTTCGCCTCATTTTCCTTCGTTATAAAATGGCGAATGCATGTAATAGCCAAATGACGAACCATAAAAACGTTTCGCTCCCTTCAATAAACGCTCCTAACACATCGCCAGTTACTCCACCAAACTGTTTTACGACAAACGCTTTCGCTATCACATAAAACAACATAAGCGCCAAAAACAAAACGAGCGTCTCACGCGAAAATAAGCAAACGCCCCCATACATAGCAACAAACGGCACAAAGCGATGGTCAACATGTTGACGAAAAGATGCTGCCATTCCGGTTTGTTTCGCGAGCGGCGCAGTCAATAAAAGCAACGTCATCCCGAGACGCGAAAGGAGCGGAAGGCAAAAAAGAGAAAATAGCGAGAAATGTGCGATCGTCTCAAACATAAAAATGAAACGAAAGCCGAGCAAAAAGAAAAGCGAGAGCACCGCAAACGCCCCGACGCGCGGGTCGCTCATAATTTCGAGGCGTCGTTGTTGATCGCGATACGAAAAATATGCATCGCTACAATCCATCCAGCCGTCCGCATGCAATCCACCTGAAAAAAAGATAGATGAAAATAATAGTAAAAATGATAAAACGAGCAAAGAAACATGACCGAATAATAACGCATGTTGGGCAACGAGAAGCGCCCCAATCATTGCACCGACGAGCGGAAACGACAACACAGCTATGCGCCCTGTTCGTTCATTCCAGTCCACTTGCATTCGTACCGGGAGAACAGTTAAAAACTGTACCGCTAATATGATTCCGCGCCACATGGCCATCTTCCTTTCTTTACGATCGGCAAACCGTATTTCATCAATATAGCAACATCGCTCCATGCCGCAATGTGTTGATGAAGCAAACCGAGTCCGTGCATATATGCGTATGTCCCCCGCTCTTTCGGCACACCATCACAAAATAGTTCATTGCTCACAACAATGAGCGCTTTCACTTTTTCGCCTAATTGTTTTATTTGCTGGGCGATGCGCGGCACTTTTACATGTACATTCCATTCGTCATCGCGAAATAACTCATTTGCCCATAAATTCGTTAAACAATCAAGCAAAACGACATGACGCTCAGAAAAAATAGGAAGGAGCACATCAAGATCATACGGTTGTTCCCACGTTTGCCATCGATCGTATTGCCGCTCGTGTTGATGATGGGCAATGCGCGCTTCCATTTCCTTATCGGTACGCATCGCTGTCGCGATATAATGAAGCGAGCATGTTTCTTGTGCGATCGTTTTGGCACATTGTTCCGCAAACGAAGATTTACCGCTACGCACTCCACCGCTAATAAATACGATCACGTATTCCACCTTCTTAAATAAGAAAGTAAGCGGTCATTTTCTTCTTTCGTTCGAACGGCGAGACGAATATATTTCCCGGCAAGCCCGCGAAAATTCAACGTATGACGCGCAACAATACCATGTTGCAAAAGAAATGGAAAAAGCGTCATCGTCTCATCTTGCAATATGTAAAAGTTTACAACAGACGGAGAATGAATGTAGCTAAGTTTAGCAAATTGCGTAAATAGCCGGTCTCGTTCCGATGCAATACGCACTTTTGTTCGGCGCACAAACTCATCATCTCGCAACAGTCGTTCGCCTAGTTGTTGCGCGACCGTATTGACGCTCCACGGTGGCTGCTTTTCCATCATCTGTTTTATGACATATTCATGTGCGAGCACATAACCGAGCCGTACACCTGGCAATCGATACATTTTCGTTAACGAGCGCAATACAATTAAGCGGTCAAACATAGGCAAATCAGACGAAACGGAATAGCCATCAAGCCAAAAATCGTAAAAAGCTTCATCGACAATGACAAATACCCTTTCATCATGTGCGGCTTTCAACAAAGCATACATCGTTTCTTTTGGCCAGACCGTCCCTGTCGGATTGTTCGGATGGCACAGAAATAGTGCATGTAAAGACGATAAACGCTCGATGATTTGATCGATTGGCGGTTGTCCATGTTCATCTAACAAAAACGAATGGATCGTACAACCGTACGTCTCACATGCGCGCCGATATTCTGAAAACGTCGGCTCGATGATGCCGATATGTTTTTTAGCAAACTGTTGAGCAAGCAAATAAATGCATTCTGCAGCACCATTGCCAACAAATACGTTTGAGCGCGTTACATGTTCTCGTTCGGCAATGATTGCTCGAAGCGTTTCGCTTCGCTCTTCAGGGTATACACTCATCCAGCGAACCCATTGTTGTTCGGTTGGCATATATTCGTCTGGAAGCGGAAACGGATTCACATTTACGCTAAAATCGATATACGAACTCGGCATATCCATATGCATCGCTTCGTATAAACGACGCGGATTAGCCCCATGTGCAGGCAACTGCAAGCAAACTCCCCCCGATCGTAAAAGCTATTGTTGTACGTCTCATTATCGCCACCGCTTGCTTAATATGCTCACATTTCAGCGGAACGGATGCATCACCAATCGTTGGCCGAACGGATATAACCCCGTTGTATGTATTCACCCCTCCGAGCTGAACGCCTAGTAGTGCGGCCATCGCCGCCTCGCACCATCCGCTATTTGGGCTTGGATGGTTGCGAGCATCGCGAAATAATAGTTTCCACATGCGCGTATTTGCGCGATGAATAAGCAACATCACACACGCTGTCAGTCGCGCAGGAACGTAATTGAACGCGTCGTCTAAGCGAGCTGAAGCCCAACCAAATTGGGCATACCGTTCATTTTTATATCCGAGCATCGAATCGCACGTATTTACTGCTCGATACAACATTGCGAGAGCTCCGCCGCCAATGAACGCATAAAACAACGGTGCCGTCACTCCGTCACTCGTATTTTCTGCAACCGTCTCTACACACGCTCGCACAATTTCTTCTTCTTGTAGCGCCTCGGTGTCGCGTCCAACGATCATCCCTACTTTTTTTCTTGCTTCGTTTATGTCGCCCTGTTCTAGTGGGTGGAGCACATCATATGCCGCTCTTGCCAAGCTTGTCGGGGCAATAGAAGTAAAAATGATGAGCGCTTCCATGAAAACGCCAAATATTGTCGACAGTCGATATGAAATAGCGATAATTGCATAGCTAACGATAAACGTTAACGCACAAACGATAAATGATGCCCATACTCCCTTCCATTTGCGCCATCTCCCTTTATTCCAATGGCGATCAATATAAGCAATCGACTGTCCAATCCAACATACTGGATGAAAACGATGAGGGTCAGCAAATCGCCGATCAAACAAAAGGGCAATGATGACAGCCCATACGTGCGTCATCGTTGTTCCCCCTTTCGCTTTCGATAGCTGTCAATAGCTGTTTGCGTCGCTTCATATACTGCACGTGCAAGCTGTTTACCAATTGGTGTAATCGTTCCAGCGTATGCATAACATGTTCCTTGTTGAGAAGCAGCGATGGCAACAGAATCAGTTGATGTTCCTGTCGCGATCGTATTCGTTTGCGGATCGACGACTTGTTTATCATACAACGCTTTTGCTTTTGCTTCTGTTGCAGTTATTAGCGCTTGCACGAACGCAGCTTCTGATAAATGACCATCGATAAAAACGAACGTATTAATCGTCCCAGGAGAAGCGACTACATCTGTGCGCCGCCAAGCATTTGCACTATCTACCGCATTTCCAACTCCAGCGGTCACCGCAACAAAAAGACGAACATCTTCATCAATAGATGAAAACGCAACATCTTTTACATCGACAGCGGTCATCATGCCGACCGTCCATTGCTCACGAAAACCGTGTTGCTTCAAAAATTGAATCATTTCCTGCTCAGCATCGTCACAGCGGTAGTCAAGCGAAACGTGACGATTGACGAACGTCGTTGCCCAACGTACACCACCACCAACAAGCGCCGATGAAAGCACTTTAAACGGCTTAGCTGTCTCTACGACGAGCATCGTTTCATGTTCTTTGACGTGCCATAATCCTTCGTCTATATGCGGCGTAGAAAATGGAACGAATGTGACGAGCGGCTTCGGTAAAACCGGGTGTTCGTGACGTTTCATTTTTGTTTCAAATACGCACTCAATCATTGATTCGCTCAACAATTCCCGCGGCGTTCCGCATGCCACAGCTTTTCCATCTTTCAATAAAAGAAGGCGGTCGCAATAAAGCGAGGCAATATTTATATCGTGAAAAATAGCTACAACGGTAAGTCCTGACTGTTTCAATAAATTGAGCAATTTAAACTGCTGCGCCACATCCATATGGTTCGTCGGTTCATCTAGAAGCAATACGCGCGGTTGTTGCGCTAACGACCGCGCGAGGGCAGCGCGCTGACGCTCCCCGCCGCTTAATTGCTCTAACCGTACATGTTGTTTATGCGCCAATGTAACGGAATGAATCGCTTCAGTAACAGTTTGTTCATCCTCGTTTGTCCAGCGCGGTAAAAGCGATGACTGATACGGATAACGACCGAGTTCAACCATTTCTTTTACCGTATACCCAAACGAAATGTCCGTATGTTGAGGTAACGTCGCAACGAGCTTTGCATACTGTCTCGGTTTATACGTCTCAATCGGTTGACCGTAAACAAACATAACCCCTTGTTGCAAAGGAAGTTCACGGCTCATCAGTTTCATTAGCGTCGTTTTCCCGCTTCCGTTCGGTCCTAAAATACCGAAAAACTCCCCTTCGTAAACGGTAAACGAAACATCTTCCAACACTTTTTTTTCACCATATTGATACGAAACATGCTTCACATTTATCATTTTGATCACGTCTTCCGCCTTAAACTTTTAAATAACAATATCGCAAACAATGGAGCGCCAATAAACGACGTAATGACCCCGATTGGCAGCTCTCGTGGCGCAATCATCGTTCGTGCAACTAAATCTGCTAATACGAGAAACGTTCCTCCGTACAAAAAAGAAAGCGGCAATAATCTTCTATGATTCGCCCCACAAATAAGGCGCGTCATATGAGGAGTGACAAGACCAACAAATCCGATCGTTCCCGATACGGCCACAGCTGCTCCTGTAAGTAGCGATGCACTTAACAAAATAAATAGTTTTCGCTGTAACACATGCACGCCAATATTTGCCGCTGCTTGTTCTCCAAACGAAAATGCGTTTAACTCGCGAATGTGAACAAATAAACCGATAGAACCGATCAAGAAAAACGGGAAAAACAAGGAAACGTACGACCAACCGCGCATCGCCACGCTCCCCATAAGCCAGCCAATGACTTGGCGCAACTCCTCCCCACTTAAAGCAACCATGAGCGAAATAAGTGAACCGAAAAAAGCGTTCATGATAATCCCGATTAAAACAATCGTCTCCATTGCCATATTTCGCTCGGCAAGACGAGCGAACAACAAAACGAACAATAAAGTCACGAGTGCAAATATAATGCTAACGATCGGCAACGTAAAACGTCCGAGAAGCGGCAAATAAAGGTGAAAGAAGAAAACGATGACCGCTCCGACAGCTGCCCCAGATGAGACACCGATCGTGTACGGATCAGCAAGAACGTTTTTCAATAACCCTTGAAAAGCAACGCCCGCCACAGCTAAAGCTGCCCCGATGAAAAAAGCGAGCACAACCCTCGGTAGACGAATCGAAACAATGATTTGCGAATCCGTAGCAGGCACTGTCGGTGTATGAATGAATGTCCCCCATATAGAAGAAAAGGGAATCGATTGTGATCCAATCGATATCCCTAACAATATGGCAGCCATCGCAATGATTAGTGCAACGATGTAATTATTGAAAAATGTCTGGATAAACGGCTTTGGCAATTTCTTCGACCCCTTCAGCTAAACGTGGTCCTGGACGAGAAACTAAATCAGAATTGACGTCATATACGCGTTTATTTTTAATGGCAGGAACGTCTTTCCATGCTGGGCGAGCGAGCACTTGCTCAACTGCGTTTGGTGTGTAATAACCGTACGTCGTAATAATGACATTCGGGTTTAGCGCCACGGCATCTTCTTCCGTAAACATCGGCCATCCTTCTTGATCACCGGCCGCGTTTTTCGCATGAATGATCGTTAACATTTCATCCATAAATGTTCCTTTTCCAGCTGTATAAATTTCTGGTGCAGGCGAGACTTCGACCCAAACGGTTGCTTCTTCTTTCACTTCTTTTGCTTTTTCAGCAATGGCATCGATTTTTTGCTTCATTTGTTTCACAACGTCCGATGCTTCTTTCGTTGTCCCTGTCGCTTTACCGATTAGTTCAATGGAAGCATACACGTCATTCAACGATGTCGCATTTGGCACAACAATGACTGTAATGCCCGCATCTTTCAATTGTTTTAATCCTTCTTCAGAGTTATGTGCACTTGACGCGTGTGCAAGCACAACGTCCGGCTGAAGCGCGATAATTTTTTCAACATTAAACTCCATGCCGCCGATTTTTTCTTTGTTTTTCACATCTTCCGGATAGTTATCAAAATCGCTTACACCAACGATTTTGTCACCAAGTCCTAGCGCATACGCAATTTCTGTATTGCTCGGGATGAGCGAAACGATCTTTGCTGGCTCCTTTTCAATCGTCACGTCACCAAACGCATCTTTTACTGTGACAGGAAATGCCGCCTCCGCTACTTTCTCCTCTTGCTTTGACTCTTTTGCCGTCTCTGCGTTATTCGCGCACGCCGCTAATCCGAGCGTCAGCACGAGCACCAAAAGCCATACATACTGTTTCCACTTTTTCATCGTTTTTCCCCCTCTTTATGTATATAACTGTAGATGAGCAAATTTACTAACATAAATTTACAACCAAACAAAAAAAG
>NZ_DAITON010000109.1:0-7672 GCF_036834105.1 Anoxybacillus sp.
GATAGTATGCATTGGACATTATCCCATGACTAGCTTGATCACGTCTGTTAAACGTTTTTCTGCCATTGAACTCAATCTTAAAGCGTGTTGTTCAAAGGCTAACGATTGTGTGACTGAGTTAGGTACAACGACACACTTGATCCCTGCTGCTAAGGCAGCTTGAAGGCCGTTTAAGGAATCTTCAAACACTATTGCTTCGTCAGGTTGGACACCTAAAGCGTCCAACGCTTTCAAATACAAGTCGGGAGCTGGCTTGATTTTGTCTACATCTTCGCTTGTAACAATGACTTCAAAGTAAGATAGCAGATCTAATTTCTTTAAATAATGGATGATCCATTCTTTTTTAGAACTTGAAGCAATGGCTATTTTATATCCTAATTCTTGAGCTTCCTCCAAATATTGTTTTACTCCTTCACGCGCCTCAGGTTTTTCCATTTTCATTTCATAAAATCTAGCAGCTTTCTCCTCAATTTCTTCAATATTACAACGTTCACCAAGCTGTTGTCGAACAAATTCATAAAGCGCATCATTTCCTGTTCCAACAGTTTGAACAAAACATTCCAGCGGTAAATCCACACAATACGTACCTAATGCCTCCTTAAACGATTCAAACCAAGCTGTCTCTGTATCTATAATTAACCCATCAAAATCAAAAATGACCGCTTTAATCAAAACAGATTTCCCCTTTCCTACAACTTTTCTAACCCGTTGACAAAGAATTTTCAAACAGAATCATCTATCTCAGCTACCCATCAAAGCATGTAAAGCGGAACAACTAGCCATTCCGCCTTGTTACCCCACGTCACCGTTTAACAACTCCCGTAATTCTTTTACATATTCCTCGGAACCAGTAACAATCATACGGTCACCCATGCGCATCTCAGTATCCCCGTGTGGAACGATTGATTCGTGTCCACGGAAAATACGGACGATGATACAGTCACCTAAAAACGGGAATTGGCGGAGGAGTACACCGTGATAAGCAAAATTGTTCATTTCAATTTCATGCAATGTAATGTCGCGATGCGTCAACATATGGACAACATTTGGTGATTCGATGAACGCTTTTAACATCGCTCCTGCTGATAGGGCAAGAGAAATTGTTTCAACACCATCGTCTTTTAGTTGTTGAACAACCGATGGTGACTCGGCAAAGGCGATGACGCGGGAAGCCCCTTGTTTTTTCGCCCACGTTGCGATCTGAGCGTTCGTTTGTTCGTTACCTGTCAAAATAACAACGATATCAGCAGTTAGAGCCCCGTGTGCTTGTAGCGTCTCAAATGAATAATCATCGATATCGACAATCGGGAAAATATGCTCCGTTTGTTCAATTTTATCTTGGCGAATATGGTATAACGTCGGTTCATATTCATCTGTGCGCAAATCACGGACAGCCGCAAGTGTAAACTGATTTGTCCCAATGATTTTGACAACCTTTTTCTGTTCCCCTCTTTCCACCCGATATAACTTTTTAAACATAATTGGGGAAACGACGCTCGTGAGTACAGCGACTAAAATTAAAGCACCTTTCATATTTTCATCAATCATTCCTATTCGCTCTGCGATCGTTGCAGCCGCAATGACGAGCGAAAGCGTGGAGACCAGTAAAAATCCTGCTGCGAGCGTCGTATTTCGATTGTACCAAATGCGCAACATGTACACCGGAACGACTTTAGAAATGACAAGTGCGATAAATAAAAGCGGAATGAGCAATAAAATATCCAATTGCGTAAACAACGGTCGCAAGTCTAAATTGACACCAACCATCACGAAAAAAATCGGAATAAAAAAGCCGTAGCCGAATGAGTCGAGCTTATGAACAAAATCTTGATTCGGTGCCAATAAGGAAACGAGCACACCAGCAAGAAACGCCCCTAAAATGTTTTCGGCTCCAAGCGTTTCAGATAAAGCGACGAGAACGATAATAAGCGCAAATACAGCACGCGTACCAATTTGTATTGTCCCTTTTGCCATCGTTTCGATAAACGAACGTTTTTTAAAATATTTTCCTGCAAAATAAAACAAAACACCAACAAGAAATAAACCGAGTAATAACCATGTATTTCCATGACTCGGGTCGTACGTCGATACGAAAACAGCGAGCAACACCATCGTGACTAAATCTGCAATGACCGCAATTAATAAAATGGTTTGTCCAATGGTTGTCTTCATTAGTTGCGCATCTTTGAGAGTTGGGACGACGACGCCAAGCGATATCGTAGAAATAATGAGTGTCATTAAAAAGGCATTGTCGATGTAACCGAGCCAAACAAATATGTAAGAAAGACCGAGCGACACAAGAAAAATGCCGACAAATACAATAGAAGCGACGACAAACGCATTTGGCTCTTTTTCTTCCTTCCTCTTCTTTTTGTTCGCAAAGGCAGAAAAATCGATTTCTAACCCACTTAAAAACATTAAAAACAAAAATCCTAATGTCGATAACGTCTCTAGCCACATATCTTGTTCAACAATATTCAACCCCGTTTTCCCAATGATGATCCCTACAATAATTTCCGCCACAACGACAGGAATCATATGCAAGCGAAAACGATGCAATACAAGTGGCGTGAGGAAGGCGACAACAAGAACGATAACTAATGATGAAAACGATGCATGCATCCTTTATTCCTCCTTCCGATCTTTCTGACCATTATATAAGTTTGTGAGCAAAGTTACAATTTTTTTGCGCAAACGGGGCAATATAAGAAAAAAGAAAGGAAGAGCGATCATGAAACTACACGGATTTAACAACTTAACAAAATCGCTTAGTTTTAATATGTACGATATTTGTTACACGAAAAGTGCAAGCGAGCGGGAAGCATATATTGCGTACATTGATGAAGTGTATAATGCCGAACGGTTGACGAATATTTTAAAAGACGTGTCGGATATGATTGGAGCGCACATTTTGAATATCGCCAAGCAAGATTATGTTCCTCAAGGGGCAAGCGTGACGATGCTTATATCTGAAAGCCCGATTGAAGTTCCAAAAGAAGAGCCACCTGTGCCGCAAGCAGTCGTTTGTGCTCTTGATAAAAGCCATATTACCGTGCATACATATCCAGAATATCATCCGAACGATGGAATTAGTACGTTTCGCGCTGATATTGATGTCGCAACGTGCGGGGAAATTTCACCATTAAAAGCGCTCGATTATTTAATTCGCTCATTTGAAACCGATATTATGATTATTGACTATCGCGTGCGCGGGTTTACGCGCGATATTTCGGGGAAAAAGCTGTTTATCGATCATGACATTACATCCATTCAAAACTACATCCCCGATGACATTCGGAAACAATACGATATGATTGATGTGAACGTGTATCAGGAACATATTTTCCATACGAAATGCAAATTGCGCGAGTTTGATTTAGATAGCTATTTGTTTGAGCTATCAAAAGATCAACTGACAAAAGAGGAAGCGGATGCGATTACACATAAATTGCGCATCGAAATGGATGAAATTTTTTACGGAAAAAATATGACACCACCTAAGTGATGTCAATCCAAATACAATGATACGTCGCCCGAATGAAGCCGTCTTCTGAAAATTGCCGTTCATATTGTTTCATCATCGCTTTAAATACAGACGGCCTTTGGCAATATCGCCCGGTTGTGCTATTCGTTGCACCGATGTGGCGAAGGGATAAGAAAAAGTCGCGTACCGACGGAAAATATTCTACTTCCATGCGCTCATGCCCCCGGGCATAAGGATGCATGTGAAGCCAATCGGCAAACGTCGGAAACGATGGACCGATACGAAGCGGCTCATCAATATGTTCGCTCGCTAAAGCGTAAGCAAATGATGTGTGCAGCTCGTAAAACGTTCGGTTTCCGAATGTGGAAAAAAGCAGCTGACCTCCGTCGTTCCGCTGATTAACAAATTTAGCAATCGTTCGTTTCGGCTGGACGAACCATTGAAACGTCGCGTTGGAAATGATGACATCGTACCTTTCGTCGATCGGTGCTTCTTCCACATCTGCACATAACCACGTAATCGGCGCGTCGCCAAGCCTTTGTTTCGCCACTTGAATCATACCTGGGGCGATGTCAACAGCTGTTAGCTTCGCATGCGGATAAGCGTTGTGCAACAATTGTGTTAAATACCCTGTGCCGCAGCCGATTTCTAAAATCGTTTTTGGTGGACGAGCAATGCGCGCGATTAATTCATGCGCCATCTTTTTTTGTACGTTCGCAAATTGATCGTACGTCTTCGCCCGTTCGCTAAATCGCTTTTGCATCAATTGTTTATCAATCATTTACTCCACCGCCTAACCACGTTTGAATCATATGAGCGCACGCATGCGGCTGTGTGATATGAGGAGCGTGTCCGACATTTGGCATAAGCATGAACGTACAATGGTTTGTTCGTTCATCTATGTATTGAGCGGCTTGCGGCGGACAAATGCGATCACACTCTCCGTGAATAAGTAACAGCGGCACGCGAATGCGTTGTAGCTGGTCGCGCACATCTGCCGTGAGTAGATAGTCTAGTCCGAGCAACAAATCTGGAATGTGATGATGCATATACGGAAATGGCTCTGCATCTTCCTTCCCCCATAACATATCAATAAACGATTGGATCGTTTTGTTTGGTTGGCGCACGAGCTGCGCCTTCATCCGTTCCACAATGCGCGCATGCCACCCCGCACCATAATGTTCTGTCGTCGTAAAGCGGCTCGTACCGCTGATGCATACAAGATGGGTAACATACGGATGCGTCGCAAGCTGCAAAGCAACGAGCGACCCAAGCGACCAACCAATAACGAGCGAAGGGACGGTTAATGCTTCTTCTGCTTTCGTTAAAAAGTGATTGACATCGCGCATGCTTTCCCATTCGACGATCGTGACATCCTTTAGCTGAAGCGCCTCGATAAGCGGAGAAAACACATCGCCTTTCATCCCCCAGCCAGGCAACATCAAAACGTTCATGAGATCAACCCCATTTCTTTTCCGACCGCACAAATATGATCAAGCGCCCAATCGATTTGTTCGTTTGTCATCGTCGCCATAAGGGAAAAGCGAATGCGTGCTGTACCTTCTGGAACCGTTGGGGGACGAATCGCAACTGCGGCAATGCCACGTTCACGCAAGCGCGCACTAAATGCGAGCGCCTTCTCGTTCTCACCAACAATGATTGGTACAATGTGCGTCGTGCTTTCACCAATATGAAATCCGGCCTGTTGAAGACGCGTGCGGAAACGATTGCTTAAAGCACGTAAATGGTAACGCCGCATTGGCTCTTTTTGTACAACGTCAATCGCGGCATAAATGGCGCCGAGCACACTTGGAGGTAATGCTGTTGTAAAAATGAATGGACGCATCGTATTGATGAAATAATCAATCAAGACGCGTGTTCCCGTTACATATGCCCCATATACGCCAAGCGCTTTGCTGAATGTTCCCATGTGCACGTCAATATGTTGTGCTAGTTGAAGTTCATATGCCATTCCTTCCCCGTTTTCCCCATATATTCCGCTCGCATGGGCTTCGTCAACAACGAGTAAAGCACCGTACGCCTCTTTTAACGAGACGAGTTCGCGCAACGGTGCAACGTCTCCATCCATGCTGAAAATCGTATCGGTAACAATTATCTTTCGTTTATGTCCTTCTACTTTTTTTAATAGCGCCTCTAAATGATCGACGTCAGCATGGCGATAGCGCTTCACTTCCGCGCGACTTAATATAGCACCGTCAACGATGCTCGCATGATTCCATTTATCGCTAAAAATCACTGTATCTCGCCCAGCTAAGGCAGATAGAATGCCGACGTTAGCGGTATATCCGCTATGGATGATGAGTGCAGCTTCACATCTTTTCCAACGGACGAGTTCGGTTTCCGCTTGTTCATATAGTGGATGATTTCCGACAACAAGCCGTGAAGCAGTCGCCCCAACGCCGTATCTCCTCACTGCTTCAACGCTTGCGTGAATAAGCCGTTCGTCATTGGCCAGACCTAAATAGTTGTTCGATGAAAAATTAAGCATCGGACGGCCGTCCATATGTATGAAACAACCATCACTTTCCACTTCAACTAATGTTCGCTTTTGCGCTTTTTCCGCTAGCTGTTCGAGATGGATGTGCCATTCCTCCCACAACGTTCCTCTCCCCCCTTTTTTGTAAACATTTAAAATAAAAAAGTTTACAATTATCGTACCATACGCCTATTTCTTTTTCCATAATAAATATACAAAATAAGGAGCGCCGATAAGGGAAACGAGCACACCGGCAGGAAGTCCATCCGGTTCAACTAAATTGCGTCCAATTGTATCAGCGAGCAACAATAACGCGCCGCCCATGAGCATCGCAACAGGCAAACTAAGCTCATTGCGCGGTCCAACAAGCGCGCGGGCAATATGCGGCGCCATCAAACCGACGAATGCAATGCCACCTGTGACCGAGACGGCGGACGCAGCGAGCGCTACTGCCACTAACAGCAAAACAAGCCGTTCGCGATCGAGCGACACACCGATGCCGATCGCTACCGGGTCGTTGAATTGCAGCACATTTAAACGAGGTGCTTTATATAAAATGAACGGGACGAGAACGATCAGCCATGGCAATAAAGCGAGGACAAACGCCCAATCGAGCCCCCAAATGCCTCCAGCTAACCATTTCGCGATAAAATCGACTTTCGTACGATCTGCCCCTGAAATGAGGACAACCATCAAACCGGAAAACGCCGTTGCAAAACCGATCCCGATTAACACGAGTCGAATCGGTTGAAGTCCCGCTTGTTTATTGTATGACAATATGTAAATCATGATTGCTGTGAATAGCGCACCTAAAAAAGCAACAAACGGAATGATATAAGCAAACGATGTAGCTTGAATCGGAATGAATAAAAAGAAAAGCGCTACTGCCACACCTGCCCCTGCGTTAATGCCAACCACACCAGGATCTGCTAAATCGTTGCGCATCACAACTTGCAAAATAGCTCCAGACATCGCTAAAGCCATCCCTGCGAGCAACGTAATTGCAATTCTTGGCAGACGAATAGAAAAGAGAACAAATTGTTCTTTAAACGTTCCTTCACCGAAAAGCACAGGAATCAATCGGTCATAAGATAAAGAAGAATAGCCGATTCCCATGCTGATCACAGCTGTTGCACAGATAAACAGAACAAGAATGAGCAATATGACGCGCTGTTTTTTTCGTAAATGAGGTGCAATCATCACATATTTCCTCCTTTGCGCACGACGAAAAGAAAAAATGGAAGCCCCATGACCGCTACAACTGCCACAACAGGCGTCTCATACGGGGCGTGAATCGTTCGTGCGACGGTATCCGCAAACAACATAAACGTTGCCCCAACAATGGCGCTCATCGGCAAAATGAAACGATAATCTGTTCCGACAAACGAACGAACGAGATGTGGGATCATTAAACCGACAAACGCTAAGTTCCCGACGAGGGCTACCGATGCACCGGCTAACATCATAACAACGAGAAAAAGAATCGTTTTTACGCGCGTCAGCTGCTGACCGAGCCCGACAGCTACGTCTTCGCTCATACTTAAAATCGTTAATTGTCTACTTTGCCAGAAAGCGATAAGCATGGCGAAACAAATAAACGGCGTAACGATTTTCAATTCATTCCATGTTGTTCCCATCATTCCGCCAGCCGTCCACATCGATACGTCTTTTGATACTTTATATATAAGTCC
>NZ_DAITON010000110.1:0-7652 GCF_036834105.1 Anoxybacillus sp.
CAAGTATTTGAGGGAGGTGAGAAGATGGAGAAAGAACAGCGTACATATGATGAAACGATTGAACAACAAAACGAAGACGTACAAGCTGAACAAAAAGAAGATGAGCAAGTACAAAGCGAAGAAACGCAAGAGGAACGAGACGAGTTATCGCTTGCGCATGAAAAAATCGCCCAATTAGAAGCGAAATTAGCGGAAGCGGAAAATCGTTTGCTTCGTTTGCATGCCGATTTCGATAACTATCGTCGCCGAGTGCGTTTAGATATGGAAGCTGCTGAAAAATATCGCGCGCAAAGCTTAGTAGCTGACTTGTTACCGATTTTAGATAACTTTGAACGCGCGCTACAAGTGCAAGTCGAAGATGAAAAGGCAAAATCGTTATTACAAGGAATGGAAATGGTATATCGCGCGTTAATTGAGGCGCTCAAAAAAGAAGGGGTCGAAGCGATTGAATCGGTTGGAAAACCGTTCGATCCTCACGTACATCAAGCGGTGATGCAAGTGGATGATCAAAACTATGAACCAAACACGGTCGTTGAAGAGTTTCAAAAAGGGTACAAGTTAAAAGATCGTGTCATTCGTCCAGCAATGGTCAAAGTAAATCAATAAGGAGGGACTGTATATGAGCAAAATTATCGGTATTGACTTAGGTACGACAAACTCTTGTGTCGCTGTGCTAGAGGGTGGAGAACCAAAAGTTATTCCAAACCCAGAAGGAGGTCGCACGACACCATCTGTCGTTGCGTTTAAAAACGGTGAACGTTTAGTCGGTGAAGTTGCAAAACGTCAAGCGATCACAAACCCGAATACGATCATTTCGATCAAGCGTCATATGGGAACAGACTATAAGGTGCAAATCGAAGGAAAAGAATATACACCTCAACAAATTTCGGCAATGATTTTACAATACTTAAAATCGTATGCGGAAGCATATTTAGGTGAGCCGGTTACACGTGCGGTCATTACTGTTCCAGCATACTTTAACGACGCACAACGCCAAGCGACAAAAGACGCAGGTCGCATCGCTGGTTTAGAAGTCGAGCGCATCATTAACGAGCCGACAGCAGCAGCGTTAGCATACGGATTAGATAAGATGGACGAAGATCAAACGATTCTCGTTTATGACCTTGGCGGCGGTACGTTTGACGTGTCCATTCTTGAATTAGGTGATGGTGTATTTGAAGTAAAAGCAACGGCTGGCGATAACCATCTCGGTGGTGACGACTTCGACCAAGTCATTATTGATTACTTAGTCGAGGAGTTTAAAAAAGAACACGGCATCGACTTATCAAAAGACAAAATGGCGTTACAACGTTTAAAAGATGCGGCAGAGAAAGCGAAAAAAGAGCTTTCTGGCGTCATGCAAACTCAAATTTCGTTGCCGTTTATTAGCGCGAACGAGAACGGTCCACTTCACTTGGAAATGACGTTAACGCGCGCAAAATTTGAAGAATTGTCCGCGCACTTAGTTGAGCGTACGATGGGACCTGTCCGTCAAGCGCTAAAAGATGCTGGTTTGACTCCTAATGATATCGACAAAGTCATTCTTGTCGGTGGTTCAACGCGCATTCCAGCCGTTCAAGAAGCGATTAAAAAAGAAATTGGAAAAGAGCCGCATAAAGGTGTAAACCCAGATGAAGTCGTTGCGATCGGTGCGGCGATTCAAGGTGGCGTTATTGCCGGTGATGTAAAAGATGTCGTTTTATTAGACGTTACACCACTTTCGCTCGGTATTGAGACGATGGGTGGCGTATTTACAAAATTAATTGAACGCAATACGACGATCCCAACAAGTAAATCACAAATTTTTACAACGGCGGCAGACAATCAAACTGCAGTGGACATTCACGTGTTACAAGGTGAACGTCCGATGGCTGCCGATAACAAAACGCTCGGTCGCTTCCAATTAACAGATATTCCACCGGCTCCACGCGGCGTGCCGCAAATCGAAGTGACGTTCGATATTGACGCGAACGGTATTGTGCATGTGCGTGCGAAAGATTTAGGCACAAATAAAGAACAATCAATTACAATTAAATCTTCTTCTGGTCTTTCTGAAGAGGAAATTCAACGCATGATTAAAGAAGCGGAAGAAAACGCAGAAGCGGATCGGAAGCGAAAAGAAGAAGTCGAACTTCGCAACGAAGCGGACCATCTCATTTTCACAACCGAAAAAACATTAAAAGAGCTAGAAGGAAAAGTAGACGAAGCGGATGTGAAAAAAGCGCAAGAAGCAAAAGATGCATTAAAAGAAGCGCTTGAGAAAAAAGACATCGAAGATATTCGTGCGAAGAAAAACGCGCTGCAAGAAGTTGTGCAACAACTTTCAATCAAGCTGTACGAACAAGCTGCACAACAAGCGCAACAAAGCGAAGGCAAAAAAGACGACAACGTTGTCGATGCAGAGTTTGAAGAAGTGAAAGAAGATAAGTAAACAGACGAAAAGTCAAAGTCAGGCCTGCCTTGGCTTTGACTTTTTTGCTATGGAAACATCAAATATATTGCGCAACAAGTTTAGACAATGATAAAATTACGTTCATGTGAACGAGTCGGGAGTGGGTGATCATGAGTAAACGGGACTACTATGAAGTGCTCGGTGTGAGTAAAAACGCGACAAAAGAAGAAATTAAAAAAGCATATCGGAAGTTATCCAAACAGTATCATCCAGATATTAACAAAGCACCCGATGCAGCAGAAAAGTTTAAAGAAATTAAAGAAGCATACGAAGTGCTAAGCGATGATCAAAAACGCGCCCACTACGATCAGTTTGGCCATACCAATCCGAACCAGCAGTTTGGCGGTTTTGGCAGCGCTGATTTTGACTTTGGTGGGTTTGGTGGCTTTGAAGATATTTTTAGCAGCTTTTTTGGCGGCGGACGTCGCCGTGATCCGAACGCACCGCGCGCAGGCGCAGATTTGCAATACACGATGCGCCTGACATTTGAAGAGGCGGTATTCGGCAAAGAAACAAATATTGAAATTCCGCGTGAAGAAACGTGCGATACGTGTCAAGGTTCTGGTGCAAAACCGGGAACGAAAAAAGAGACGTGCGCGCATTGTCACGGGACAGGGCAACTAACGATTGAACAAGCGACACCGTTTGGTCGCATCGTGAACCGACGCGTTTGCCATCATTGCGGCGGCACAGGGCAGTTGATTAAAGAAAAATGTGCGACGTGTCACGGGACAGGTCGCGTGAAAAAGCGCAAAAAAATTCATGTCAAAATTCCTGCAGGTGTCGATGATGGTCAACAGCTCCGTCTAGCCGGTCAAGGCGAACCGGGAATCAATGGCGGACCAGCGGGAGATTTATATATCGTCTTCCATGTCGAACCGCATGAGTTTTTTGAACGTGACGGAGATGATATTTATTGCGAAATGCCGATTACGTTTACACAGGCAGCGCTTGGAGCAGATATTGAAGTGCCGACGTTGTATGGGAAAGTGAAATTAAAAATTCCTGCCGGCACGCAAACGGGCACGAAATTCCGTTTGAAAGGAAAAGGAGTGCCGAATGTGCATGGGTATGGAAAAGGGGACCAACATATTCGCGTTCGTGTCGTCACGCCGACGAAATTAACGGAACGTCAAAAGCAGTTATTGCGCGAATTTGAACAACTGAGTCAAGGGCATGGCCAAGAAGAAAGCTTTTTTGCGAAAGTGAAGCGAGCATTTAAAGGGGAGTAACGTGAAGGAGGAGTTGGTAGATTATGAAATGGTCAGAAATAAGCATTCATACAACACATGAGGCGGTCGAGGCGATTTCGAATATTTTACATGAAGCAGGTGCAGGCGGCGTCGTCATTGAGGATCCGTTTGAACTTACGAAAGAACGAGAAACGACTTACGGGGAAATCTACCAACTCAATCCTGACGATTACCCCGAAGAAGGCGTAATCATTAAGGCGTATTTGCCAGTGAATAGTTTTTTAGGTGAAACGGTTAAAGAGATTAAACAGGCGATTAACAATTTAATGTTATATAACATTGATATCGGACGAAATAAAATTACAATTAGCGAAGTGAACGAAGAAGAGTGGGCAACAGCGTGGAAAAAATATTATAACCCTGTCAAAATTTCTGAGCGCTTTACGATCGTACCAACATGGGAAACGTATGAACCGGTTTCGAGCGATGAACTAATTATTGAGCTAGATCCGGGCATGGCGTTCGGTACAGGAACGCATCCGACAACTGTGATGTGTATTCAAGCGCTTGAAAAAACGGTAAAAAAAGGCGATACGGTCGTCGATGTCGGCACAGGTTCGGGCATTTTAAGCATTGCCGCAGCCATGTTAGGGGCGGAACGTGTGCATGCGCTCGATTTAGATCCGGTTGCGGTAGAAAGCGCAAAGTTGAACGTAAAGCTAAATAAAGTGCACGATGTCGTTACCGTTTCACAAAACAATTTACTTGATCGGATAGATGAACAGGCAGATGTCATCGTGGCGAACATTTTAGCCGAAATTATTCTTCGCTTTGTTGACGATGCGTATCGTTTATTGCGTGCTGGTGGTATGTTTATTACATCGGGCATCATTCAAACGAAAAAGCAAGAAGTAAAAGAAGGTCTTTTGCGCGCTGGTTTCACAATTGAGGAAACGTTGACGATGGAAGACTGGGTTGCGTTTATTGCGAAAAAACAATAAATTGACATGATGACGAAAAAGGGTGTTCGCATTGCAACGATATTTTGTGCGTAATGAGCAAGTCGTTGGCGATCATGTAGTCATTTCTGGCGATGACGTCCATCACATTGGACGAGTCATGCGCATGAATGAAGGTGATCGCCTTCTTTGTTGTAATGAAAAAAGTGAGACGATGCTTTGTGAAATCGAACAAATTTCCAATGATTTTGTTCGATGCCGTATTATACAATGGATGGAGACAAATGTAGAACTTCCTGTGCATGCGTATATCGCTAGCGGATTGTTAAAGGGCGACAAATATGAATTCGTGTTGCAAAAAGGAACGGAACTTGGAGCAAAAGGGTTCATTCCTCTTATCACTTCTCGCTCCGTCGTCAAGTGGGATGAGAAGAAAGGCGTTAAAAGAGTAGAACGTTGGCAAAAAATTGTCAAAGAGGCAGCCGAACAATCCCACCGGGCATATATGCCGCCTGTCTACGCCCCGATGACCATTCGCCAGCTTCTCACATGGGCGAAAGATATCGATCATAAATGTATCGCTTACGAGGAAGAGGCGAAAGAAGGGCGGCATCGTGCATTTGCTCACCTCCTTCAAACGATGAATGAAGGGGAATCGCTCCTAATCGTTTTCGGATCGGAAGGAGGGCTTTCGGAGCAGGAAGTTGCTTTGTTAACGGAAAATGGGTTTATCGCTTGTAGTCTAGGGCCGCGCATTTTACGGGCAGAAACGGCGCCGTTATATGCATTATCAGCTTTGTCTTACGAATGGGAACTAAAGTGAGGTGATATATATGCCAACAGTTGCATTTCATACGTTAGGATGCAAAGTGAATCATTATGAAACCGAAGCGATTTGGCAATTGTTTAAGCAAGCTGGATATGAGCGAAAAGATTTCGAGACTCATGCCGATGTATATGTTATTAATACATGTACAGTAACAAATACAGGGGATAAAAAAAGCCGTCAAGTTATTCGTCGCGCGGTGCGCCGTAATCCAGACGCGGTCGTATGTGTAACAGGCTGCTACGCGCAAACATCTCCAGCGGAAGTGATGGCGATTCCGGGTGTTGATATCGTCATCGGCACACAAGATCGCGGAAAAATTTTAGAGTACATTGAACAGTTTAAACAACAACGTCAGCCGATTAATGGGGTGCGCAACATTATGAAGACGCGCGTGTATGAAGAACTTGACGTGCCTGCGTTTACCGATCGCACGCGCGCATCGCTTAAAATTCAAGAAGGATGCAATAACTTTTGTACGTTTTGTATTATCCCTTGGGCGCGCGGCTTAATGCGTTCGCGCGATCCAAAAGAAGTCATTCGTCAGGCGCAACAGCTTGTAGATGCAGGCTATAAGGAAATCGTATTAACGGGCATTCATACAGGCGGATATGGAGAAGATATGAAAGATTATAACTTCGCCATGTTGTTGCGCGATATTGATGAGCAAGTGAAAGGATTAAAACGGTTGCGTATTTCATCTATTGAAGCGAGTCAAATTACAGATGAAGTGATTGACGTGTTGAAACAGTCGGATAAAATTGTCCGTCATTTGCACATTCCGCTACAATCCGGTTCAAACACCGTGTTAAAACGGATGCGCCGTAAATATACGACCGAATTTTTTGCGGAACGATTAGCTCGTCTGCGCGAAGTATTTCCTGATTTAGCTGTGACATCTGATGTGATTGTCGGTTTTCCGGGTGAGACGGAAGAAGAATTTACGGAGACGTATGAATTTATTCGCACGCAACGTTTCTCCGAATTGCACGTCTTCCCATACTCGAAACGGACGGGGACGCCAGCTGCGAGAATGCCTGATCAAGTGGACGAGGAAATAAAAAATGAACGCGTCCATCGTTTAATCGCGCTTTCTGATCAATTGGCAAAAGAGTATGCATCGAAGTTTGAAGGACAAGTGCTAGAAGTCATTCCAGAAGAACTTGACAAAGAAAATCCAACGAGCGGCCTATACGTCGGTTATACAGACAACTACTTAAAAGTAAAGTTTCCAGCGACGGAAGACATGGTCGGTCAACTCGTGAAAGTGAAGATTACGAAGGCAGGTTATCCGTATAACGAAGGCGAGTTTGTCCGCGTCATTCACGATGTCGACGATACCATTCGGTTAAGCTCATAAAAAGAAGTTGACTTATGGACTTGGTTATATTATACTTTGAAAGTACATGTTCTACATGTGACAAGGATTAGCGGTTTTGTTCGGAGGGAGGGAAGTAGGATGTCAAAAACGATCGTTCGTAAAAACGAGTCGCTTGAAGATGCTCTTCGTCGCTTCAAACGTGCGGTTTCAAAAACAGGTACGTTACAAGAAGCAAGAAAGCGCGAATTCTATGAAAAGCCAAGCGTAAGACGTAAGAAAAAGTCTGAAGCGGCTAGAAAGCGCAAATATTAAAAGAGGGTGTATTTATGAGTCTTCTCGAACGTTTGAACAATGATATGAAACAAGCGATGAAAAACAAAGAGAAGGACAAATTGTCGGTCATTCGTATGGTAAAATCCGCTTTGCAAAACGAAGCGATTAAACTTGGCAAAACGTTGACCGAAGATGAAGAATTAACCGTACTTTCTCGCGAATTAAAACAGCGTAAAGACTCCCTCCAAGAATTTGAAAAAGCTGGTCGCACAGACCTTGTTGATAAAGTAAAAGAAGAAATTACGGTTCTTGAACTTTACATGCCGAAGCAGTTGAGCGAAGAAGAGCTTGTGCAAATCGTGAAAGAAACGATTGCCGAAGTAGGCGCTTCCTCAAAAGCGGATATGGGTAAAGTAATGGGAGCGATCATGCCGAAAGTGAAAGGAAAAGCGGACGGCTCGCTCGTAAACAAACTTGTTCAACAGCATTTAAGCTAAAGAAAAACACCTTACAATACTGTAAGGTGTTTTCTATTTTTGAAACTTTTTTTCTCCCCATACGTACATATTAAAGGTGAAGTCCTGCGGTAATATGTCAAGGTGAAAAATCATCGAAATTGGAAATTCGA
>NZ_DAITON010000111.1:0-7467 GCF_036834105.1 Anoxybacillus sp.
TAATGTAATAAAATTTTTAAGCATTTCTAAGCCAAACTCGGTCATAATCGATTCAGGATGAAATTGAACTCCTTCAACCGGCAATGTTTTGTGACGAATCGCCATAATTTCTCCTTCCTCCGTCCATGCGGAGATCTCAAAACAATCTGGTAATGTATCCCTTTTTACGATTAAAGAATGGTACCGAGTAGCAACAAATGGATTAGGAATGTGTTCAAAAATTGTTTTTCCATCGTGGAAAATCGTTGATGTTTTTCCGTGCATTAAACGCTCTGCCCTTACCACTTCACCACCGAATACTTGAGCGATCGATTGATGACCGAGACATACACCGAAAATAGGAATTTTCCCAGCGAAATATTGAATGGCCTCCATACTAATTCCAGCTTCGTTTGGACTACATGGACCAGGCGAAATCATTAAAAAATGCGGTTGAAGTTGTTCAATTTGCGCAATCGTCACTTCATCATTTCGTCTGACAACGAGCTCTTCGCCTAATTGACCTAAATATTGGACTAGATTATACGTAAACGAATCGTAATTATCAATCATTAAAATCATTTCGCTCACCTCATACTTAATTGTACATGCTCTTCTTCGCTCAGCTCTTTTGCTTTCCATAAGGCAAATGCTTTCTTTAAACATTCTTTGTACTCATATTCCGGTTGGGAATCAATAACGATTCCCGCCCCTGCTTGTACATATGCAAGGCCATCTTTAGCAACCATCGTGCGAATCGCAATGTTTAACTCCATATCGCCATTAAATGCAATCCAGCCGATTGAGCCAGTATAAATACCACGCCGAACAGGTTCAAGCTCTTCGATAATTTCCATCGTCCGTACTTTCGGCGCCCCTGTGATCGTTCCCCCAGGGAAAACAGCCGCTATCACATCAAATGCATCTTTTCCTTCCGCTAGCTGCCCAGAGACGTGTGAAACGAGATGCATAACATGGGAATATTTCTCAATGACCATAAACTCATCTACCTTTACTGTCCCGTATGCACATACACGTCCAAGGTCATTACGCTCAAGATCCACGAGCATTACATGCTCCGCTCGTTCCTTTTCGTTTGCTAATAAAGACTGAGCAATTTGTTCATCTTCTTGAATAGTTTTACCGCGCGAACGTGTTCCTGCAATTGGGCGGGTACTTATGCATTTTCCTTTCTTTTTGACGAGCAACTCTGGGGAGCCGCTTACGATTTGAAATTCGGGGAAATGCATGTATGCCATATACGGCGATGGATTTAATGTACGCAACTTTTCATAAATCGAAATAGGATGCGTAAATAGCCGTCTTGACTGTCGAACGGACAAGTTTACTTGAAATACGTCCCCTTGTGCAATATAATCCCGCACCTTTTCGACCGCTTCCATAAACTGTTCCTCGCTCATCGATACCGATTCTTCTTTCTCGTAGCTTGGAATAAACGGACGGGAAACATCAGAAATGTCCATTGTCCACAGCTTTTCATATTGCTCAAGACGTTGACGCGCTTTCTGTTCTTCTCCATCTACGTAATGAGTAATCAAATAAAGAGCCGACTCTTCGTGATCATATACAAACACATCATCAAACACTAAGAAATACAAATCAGGCACTTGTAAATCGTCACGTGCGATTGAAGGGAGCTTTTCGATGTAACGAGCGCAATCATAACTAATATATCCGATGGCTCCTCCTTGGAAATCAGGACCTTCTTCTTGTGAATCGACTTCCCATTGACTGAACCACGTCTTTAACCATTTTAATATATTTCCTTCAAACGTTTCTGTACGATGTTTTTGCCACACCGTTAATTTGTTATTTTTCCCAATGATCACAGCAAAAGGATGTAAGCCGATAATGCTATATCGGCCGTCCCGACCGCTCTCAAGTAAAACATGGTGCAATTGTTGTCGTGCCAACGCCTTATATTGTGAAAACCAATCGCGATGTGCGTACGAGACCTTTTTCACCATTGTCCGTCGCTTCTGCTTGCTCACAGATGTCACTCCTCTCCATCAGTCCATACGCTTATTGTACAACGAACGGACGGAAACAATCACGAAAAAAAATTCGGCAAGAAGCTTCTTGCCGAATTTATTCTTCAAATTGGTATAACGCCGTGCTTAAATAACGCTCGCCATTGCTCGGAATGATGGCTAATACTTTCTTTCCTTTTCCTAGTTTTTTCGCTACTTGCAACGCCACGTGGATCGCTGCACCAGATGAAATACCTCCCAAAATCCCCTCTTGACGAGCAGCTAAACGAGCAGCTGCAAACGCTTCTTCTGTTTTTACCGTAACTACTTCATCGTAAATGGATGTATTTAAAATGTCCGGAACAAAACCTGCTCCAATTCCTTGTATTTTATGTGGCCCTGGCTTTCCGCCAGAAAGTACAGGAGAATCCGCTGGTTCAACCGCATAAATTTTAATGTTCGGATATGCTTGGCGCAACACTTCTCCCGCTCCTGTGATCGTTCCACCCGTTCCAATGCCAGCTACAAAGGCATCTAGTTGATCGCCCATTTGCTCAACAATTTCTTTTCCTGTTGTTAAACGGTGTACTTCTGGATTCGCTTCGTTTTTAAATTGTTGAGGCATAAAATAACCGTGCTCTTGCGCTAGCTGCTCCGCCTTTTGAATAGCCCCACGCATTCCTTCGCTACCCGGCGTCAGCACAAGCTCCGCCCCGTAGGCACGAAGTAAATTACGGCGCTCTAGGCTCATCGTATCCGGCATGACGAAAATAGCTTTATATCCTTTCGCAGCAGCGACCATCGCTAATCCAATGCCTGTATTTCCGCTTGTTGGTTCAATGATCGTATCGCCCGGTTGAATTTTTCCAGCTTTCTCAGCTGCTTCAATCATTGCTAGTGCAATCCGATCTTTTACACTGCTTCCCGGATTCATAAACTCTAGTTTTACATATACGTCTGCGCTGTCTTCATCAACGATGCGATTCAACTTTACTACCGGTGTTTGCCCAATCAACTCTGTAATCGATTGTACTACACGTGCCATTCCATCCACCTCTAATCCCGAGTATTTTTATCGAATTTGTAACCAATTTATCAGTTATTTTCGAAATTGTCAATCATTTATTGTTGTTTTGCTAATTTTTTTAACTCCTCAAGATCTTCGGCTGAAAATGTGTACGTTTCGTTACAAAAATGACAAGACGCCTCAGCCTTTCCTTCTTCATCAATCATTTGCTGAATTTCTTCTACCCCTAAGCTAATGATTGCATCTGCTACACGCTCACGCGAACAGCGACAAACAAATGATACAGGCATCTTCTCAAGAATGTTCACATGTTGTTCTCCACCAAGCAGTTCGTATAAAATTTGTTCTGGCGTCAAACCACTTTCGATCATTTTGGAGATTGGTGGAATCGTCGCTAAACTTTTTTCAATATTTGCAATCGTTTTTTCTTCTGCCCCCGGCATGAGTTGTAAAATAAAACCACCAGCCGCTAATATTGTATAATCACGGTTAACTAACACTCCCACACCAACGGATGATGGTGTTTGTTCAGAAGAGACAAAGTAATATGTAAAGTCTTCACCAAGCTCCCCGGAAACGAGCGGGACTTGTCCTGTAAAATAGTCGCGCAATCCTAAGTCTTTCACTACAGTCAATGTTCCGTTTGTTCCAACCGCCCGAGCAACATCAAGCTTTCCGTTTGCGTTTAGCTCAAAATGCACGTGCGGATTTGATACATAGCCGCGCACTTGACCTTTTGCGTTGCTATCGACAAGAATATGTCCGATCGGACCCCCGCCCTCAATTTTAATGGTAATTTGACTATCACCTTTTAACATCGCTCCCATCATGACACCTGCCGTCATGGCGCGACCTAATGCTGCCGAAGCTGTTGGCCATGTTTGATGGCGACGTTGAGCTTCGCGAACCGTTTCTGTTGTTCGCACGGCATATGCTCGCACTTGACCATCATACGCGAGCGCTTTCACTAAATAGTCTGTCATAGCTGTCACTCACCTTTCTTATTTCGCTCATATAACAATTGTAATCCTTTTAACGTTAAAAATGGATCGACGATATCAATCGCGTTCGATTCATGGGCAATTAAAGACGCTAATCCCCCTGTAGCAATGACTTTCGGTGGAACCGCGCTTTTTTCTTTCATCCGCGCAACAATTCCCTCCACCTGCCCAACATATCCGTATAAAATGCCTGCCTGCATCGCACTCACTGTATTTTTCCCAATAATATCGTCTGGACGGGCGATTTCAATGCGCGGAAGCTTCGCCGCACGAGAATAGAGCGCTTCTGTGGAGATTGTAATCCCCGGCGCAATAGCCCCTCCCATATATTGCTTATGCTCATTAATATAACAGTATGTTGTTGCCGTACCAAAATCGACAATAATGAGTGGTGCACCATACAGATGGATACCTGCTACAGCATTAACGATTCGATCGGCACCTACTTCTTTCGGGTTATCATACTTAATATTAAGCCCTGTCTTAATTCCCGGGCCAACAATGAGCGGTTTAATGTGAAAGTATTTTGTACACATTCGCTCAAGCGCAAACATAATCGGTGGCACAACAGAAGAAATAATAATGCCATCAATATCAGAAAAATGTAAACCGACATCTTGCAGCAACATTTTGATCATCATTCCATATTCATCTTCTGTTTTGTTTCGGCTCGTTTCGATGCGCCAATGAAACTTCAACTCATCTCCATCATATACACCTAGTACTGTATTTGTATTTCCAACATCCAATACAAAAATCATCGCTCATCCCCACTTTTTCACAAATTGTTCCTTTTTTCATCATATCACATCCGTTTGGGTGGACGGTAAAAAAAGATGCCTCTTATAAAAAGAGACACCTTTATTCTTCCTTTTTCGTTTGAATATTTACTTTTACCTCTTCTTGTTTTTCACCGTTTCGGTTTGGCAACGTGCCGTGTTCGAATAAATGCTTAATTTGCTCGGCATCAAGCGTTTCAACTTCAAGCAACGTATTAGCGATTAAATCTAGCTTGTCGCGATTTTCCGTTAATAGACGCTTTGCTTTCTCATAACATTCTTTAATCATTCGTTGCATCTCAAGATCAATTTCGTATGCGATTTGATCGCTATAGTTTTGTTCGTTATGCAAGTCGCGTCCTAAAAACACTTGGCCGTGGGATTGACCAAACTGCATCGGTCCTAGCTTTTCGCTCATGCCAAACTCCGTAACCATGCGGCGAGCAATGCTTGTTGCACGTTGGAAGTCGTTATGCGCTCCCGTACTTACTTCACCAAATACAATTTCCTCAGCAACACGTCCACCGAGAAGCCCTGTAATTTTATCGAGCAGCTCTGGTTTTGTCATAAAATAACGGTCTTCTTTTGGCAACATGACTGCATATCCACCCGCTTGCCCCCGCGGTACAATCGTTACTTTATGCACCATTTCCGCATCAGCAAGCAACATACCAATGACAGTATGACCTGCTTCGTGGTACGCAACAATTTTTCTTTCCTTTTCCGAAATGACGCGACTTTTCTTTGCTGGACCAGCAATAACACGGTCTGTCGCTTCGTCAATATCGCTCATATCAATTTTCTTTTTGTTGCGGCGAGCAGCGACGAGGGCTGCTTCATTTAGTAAGTTCTCTAAATCAGCACCAGAAAAACCAGGTGTCCGCATCGCAATGGCCTTTAAATCAACAGATTCATCAAGCGGCTTGTTGCGTGCATGCACACGAAGAACCGCTTCGCGTCCTTTCACATCTGGACGATCAACCGTAATTTGACGGTCAAAGCGCCCTGGACGTAAAAGAGCAGGGTCTAAAATGTCCGGACGGTTTGTCGCAGCGATAATAATAATTCCCTCATTACCGCTGAATCCATCCATTTCAACAAGCAACTGGTTTAATGTTTGCTCCCGTTCATCATGGCCTCCGCCTAAGCCGGCACCACGCTGACGTCCAACCGCATCAATCTCATCAATAAAAATGATACAAGGGGCGTTTTTCTTCGCTGTTTCAAACAAATCACGTACACGCGAAGCACCGACACCAACGAACATCTCGACGAAATCTGAACCGCTAATAGAGAAAAACGGAACACCCGCTTCTCCTGCGACCGCTCTAGCTAACAACGTTTTTCCTGTCCCGGGCGGTCCAACAAGGAGAACACCTTTCGGGATGCGAGCGCCGAGCTCTACAAATTTGCGAGGATCTTTTAAAAACTCAACGATTTCAACGAGTTCTTGTTTTTCTTCGTCCGCACCAGCTACATCTTTAAAGCGAACGCGCTTTTTCTCTTCGTTATACAACTTCGCACGGCTTTTGCCGAAATTCATCACCCGGCTGCCGCCACCTTGAGCTTGATTTAATAAAAAGAAGAACAAAATAAAAATGATGATAAACGGAATAATGGACGTAAAAAACGTCACCCATCCGCTCGTTTCATCCGCAGGCAACACTTCTACTTTTGCCTGTTTTGCCGCCTCATCAATTCGTTGAAGAATTTGCGGACTATTTGCGACGTAGGTCGTGAAAAACTGCCCTTCAGCGTATGTTTTTAATTGTCCACGAATTTCATAAACGCCTCGCTCTGGCTTCAACGAGACGTACTTCACATCACCATTTTCTAGATGGGTAATGAACGCATCGTACGTCATCCGTTCCGCACGTTGGTTGCCGCCGTTTAAAAAACTTACAACGCCGATGACGACAAGAAAAATTAGTAAGTAAAAGATTGTATTACGGAAAATGCGGTTCATCTCCTACCTCCTCCCACACTTAAAACACGCTATAGTCAATAGTATCATAGAAAAACGTTCCAAAACAAACGATGTGCATGAAAAATTATTTACTGTATACTTCCGGTTTTAACACACCGATGTACGGAAGATTTCGGTATTTCTCACAATAGTCTAACCCATAACCGACAACGAATTCATCCGGAACGATAAAACCGACATAATCTGCTTCGATATTTGCCTTTCGACCAGACGGTTTATCAAGCAACGTCACAATTTTAATCGATTTCGCTTTACGATAACGGAATAAGTCCGCTAAATAACTTAACGTTAACCCGCTATCAATAATATCTTCAATGATGAGAACATCACGACCTTCAATCGATGTGTTTAAGTCTTTTAAAATTTTCACCTCACCCGATGATACCGTGGCATGACCGTAACTTGATACGTCCATAAAATCGATTTCTAAATATGTATCGATATGCTTAATCAAATCTGCCATAAACGGCATCGCACCTTTGAGCACACCGACCGCGAGCGGAAAGCGACCGTCATATTCTTTTGTCAACAATGCACCTAGTTCCTTTACTTTTTGCTGAATTTGCTCCTCTGTAATTAAAATTTTTTCCATATCTTGATGCATACCCATATTCTTTCCTCCTACCATCATTCATTGCTTTTTATAGTGTAACTGTAGATGAGCAATTTTTATAGCAATAATTACCATAAAAAAGAGACAAAC
>NZ_DAITON010000112.1:0-7411 GCF_036834105.1 Anoxybacillus sp.
CCTTTTTTGTTTGGTTGTCAATTTATGTTAGTGATTTTACTCATCTACAGTTTATGACAAAAAAGTCTAAAATTTGGGCCGTCGAAAATGAACAATTTATTTTTGTATGGCCAAGAAACGACATAGTGACAAGAGAGGACGTCATACAGTTTTCTGAAGCATTCGTTCGCTCGCTGCCAAATTACCTATCTAGTCATCAAGATCATATGTCTACCGTTTTTATCGGGGCAATTGTCGCACCGGAGGCACATGTTGATGCCATAAAGGAAGTGAAACGTTTTCGAAAGCTGCGATTTATTCGTTTCGGTTTACACGGTTGGCTCGAATGTTATTTGGCCATCATCGCTTTAAACAAAAAAGAACGATTTACTCATCGGAAAGCTCTTCCGTTAACAGATGTTTTCGAAAAACCGTTTGAGGAGGGTATGAATTGAATTTATTAACGTTGCTTCTTATTTGTGGAATTATTTTACTTATCGCCTATTTCACATACGGACGTTTTCTTGAAAAACAATTGAAAGTAGATGGTGATCGTAAAACACCAGCACACGAAATGTATGACGGCATAGATTACGTCCCAGCAAAAAAACCTGTTTTGCTTGGGCACCATTTCGCTACAATTGCTGGAGGTGGCCCGATTGTCGGACCGATCACGGCAGCAGTATTTGGATGGGTTCCGGCTGTTTTATGGATTATGATTGGAGGTATCTTCATCGGGGGCGTCCATGATTATACATCGCTACAAGCTTCTATTCGCCATAAAGCACAATCGATCGGAATGATTATTAAACAATATATGGGTAATCGTGGACAAGTATTGTTTTTGACTTTCTCTATCGCGACGCTCATGCTCGTCGTTGGGGTATTTATTATTTTAGTTGCGAATACATTTGTTGCTGTCCCACAGGCTGCTACGGCATCGGTTTTATTTCTTGGTATCGCGATTGTGTTCGGTTTTCTCGTAAATCAAATGAGAATGAACTTAGCCTTTGCTAGTGTATTAGGCGTTGCTGCCATGCTGTTATCCGTATGGTTAGGCATTCAATACCCTCTTTCTTTAAGCGCAACAACATGGTCGCTCATTTTGCTCGGTTACGCATACGCTGCGTCGGTATTGCCTGTTTGGGTCTTGCTGCAACCACGGGATTATTTAAACTCATTTTTGTTATACGGTATGATTGCTGGGGCAGCTATCGGCATGATTATCGCTGCACCAACTATCAAGTTCCCAGCGTTCACCGGATTTTACCATGAAAAACTCGGGTTTTTATTCCCAATTTTATTCATTACCATCGCCTGCGGTGCCATTTCCGGCTTTCATTCGCTCGTTTCATCTGGTACAACCGCAAAACAACTTGATAATGAGAAAAACGGAAAGTTCATCGCCTATGGTGGTATGTTGTTAGAGAGCTTTTTAGCTATTATCTCGGTTGGCACAGTCGCATATTTAACACAAGCAGACTTTGCTACACGCATGAGTGAACTTGGTGGACCAATCGGCACATTCTCTGCTGGTGTCGGCTACTTTATGTCCCATGTGGGCATTCCGGAGGCGACAGCGATAACATTTACTGCCCTTACCGCATCAGCATTTTTATTAACAACTTTAGATTCAGCAACACGATTAATGCGCTATGCCATCCAAGAGCTAGGCGAAGAACGTACAACGGCACTGAAAAACAACCATGTTGCAACAACAGTTGGTCTCATTGGAGCCGGTGCACTTGCTTTATCAGGAACATGGCAATCCGTTTGGCCGCTTTTTGGAGCAGCCAACCAAATGCTTGGGGCGCTCGCTTTGCTAGCTGTTTCCGCATGGCTTATGAAAATAGGAGCGAAATCGTTTTATGTTGTCATCCCGATGGTGTTTATGCTCGTTGTAACGATCGCTGCCCTTTGTGTTTTAATGTATCAAAATGCCTTAACGCAAAATTGGCTACTAGCCGGATCAGCTTTCGTCCTTTTTGTTTTATGCATTTTCCTAGCTCTTGAGGGTTGGGCAGACATGACAAAAACGACGAAAAAAGAGGTTGTTACCTCCCAACAATAATTAAGCTAGCGCTCTTATCGCGCTAGCTTGATTTTCATATATGGCCGCAAGATCGAAAAAGGAATAAGAAATTCGCGAATGCCAGCCGCGTACGGGGCAATCTCGTATAATCCGTAATAAACGACAATGCCGTCACTTGTTATATAGTAAGGCTGATCATCTGGCATCTTTTTTACAACATCGATGGCATTATCAAAATACAAGTCGTTTTCTTTTTTTATTTGTGCAATCACTTCGTTCGTAATCACTTGCTTATAGTTCGTTCCCTTTTTAAATAAATCGGTAAGTTGTAACGATTTTCCTTCATGAAAATCAAAATTATTTGGCACTTTAACTGTCATTCCGTGCGCACCGCCTGTATAGCTATATAACGTCACCGGGATGCTTAATACGCCATGTGCGTTATATGTCACATCAAAACGGCTGACCGCAGCATGCAAGCGGTAAGGAAACCCTTCTTTTTTGCTTATTGCCATATTTTCACGCGCTTCTTTTTCGACTTCGCGCTTTAAATCAAGCGATTCCTTTCTCAACAGGCGATTGACGTGCCGCTGAAACGATCGATTGTTTGAACCGGATACAACCGGAATGTTTAAGTCTACTTCCATCAGTTCATTCGTATGTTTAATTTGCTTTGTCGTTACGTTTAGTGGTTGGCTGTACGCTGTTAATATAAACAGCGTCAACACGATCATCCATATATTCCGTTGTTTGAACACGATGTTCACCTCGTTTGTTTTACCGAAAGTTTGTGTTGAAACAAACGAGTTTATACATCCTGTCATTTATTTAACATTTGTTTCATTAATTGTCGATTTCGCTCTTTAAATGCTTCATGGTGAGATGAAACCATCCCGTGCGGATCAGCGGTCGGCTCAATGAATCGCTTCGCACTATTGACCGCATTCGCCGCATCTTGAAACGCCCCGGTAAGCAAGTATAACTTCCCATCATATTTTAAAATGTCCCCCGCCGCATACAAACCTGGAACGGAGCACTCCCCTCTTGCGTTCCCTGAAATATAATATTCGTCTATCATTTGAATTGGCAACTCGCTATTCACAAGCAATGAAGCATCCCGTTCATACCCATGGCTAATAATGACGTCATCTACATCAAGCTCAAACACATTACCTGTTTCATGATTTGTCAGCACCACCCGCTCAATCACTTCATGGTTGGAACAGGCAATTAGCTTAGTAATGGACGTATGGAAAAAGCAAGTAGCTGAACTATTTAACAACTGCGTCACTTGCGCTTCATGTCCTTTTAACGACTCATTGCGATAAGTGACGTATACTTTTTTCGCAACCGGCACAAGTTCATTTGCCCAATCAATTGCCGTATTGCCACCCCCTGAAATGATAACCGTTTTCTCTTTAAACTGCTTCAACGACTTCACCGTATAGTGTAAATTTGTAATCTCAAATTTTTCTGCCCCTTCAACTTGGAGCTTTTGCGGTTTCAGTATTCCACTCCCTACCGCAATAATGACTGTTTTCGATAAATGTTGTTGCCCAGATGCTGTTTGTAGAAGAAATATGCCGTCTCCTCTTCGACGGATTGTTTCTACTTTTTCGTTTAGTACAACTGTTGGATGGAACGTTAGTGCTTGTTTGACAAGTTGCTTACGTAGCTCCTCTCCAGTAATCGGTGCATGCCCCCCAACATCCCAAATCATTTTTTCGGGATATACATGCAACTTCCCACCTAACTGTGACTGGTATTCGATCAGTTTTGTCTTCATTTCACGAAGACCGCTATAAAACGTAGCGTACAGCCCTGCCGGCCCACCTCCAATAATTGTCACATCATATACTTGTTCCATCGGCATCACCTTTTAAATTTGATTATCATTCTCACTTAAATATACATCTTTTCTCAAACTTTTACAATGCAAAAAGACAGGCTGTTGCCTGCCTATTTTTTTCCGGTATAAATGAAGATGGCATCACGGAGAAACTCTGCCATTCCCGATTGTTTTTGATCGTAGTATGCTTTAAATCGTTCGTCATCTACATACATTTGCGCCAATCCTGCATGTGCTTCTTTTGAATAATGATCCCAAAAATAGCTTAACCATTGACGGTGTAAATCTGCTGCTTTTTGTGCAAGCTCCCCTGCTGGATCGCCAGTCAAAAATGCTTCATACAATACGCGCAACACTTCCTCGCCTAGTTTTGTCACTTCTTCGTACTGGGCTTGCGTCATGTTTTTTACTTTTTCGTTCGATTTGTTCACTTGCTCGTCACCGTATTTTTCCCGAATTTCTTTGCCGTATGTTTGTTCATTTTCGTCAATAAGCTGCTGTTTAAACGCTTCAAATTTTTCTTTGTCGCTCATCACGATTCTCCCTTCCTTCGCTAATAGTGTTTTTTCGACATTGGCGATTAGCGCCTCTAACCGCCTCCGTTCTGCCAAGAGTTTTTCACGATGCTGCTTCAACGCCTGTACGTCATCAAATGACGGGGATGTGACAATTTGCTTAATCGTTTCTAACCCCACACCAAGCTCGCGATAAAACAAAATTTGTTGGAGCCGGTCTACCTCTTTTTGTCCGTATATGCGATAGCCTGATGCATTAACCCTTGCCGGTTTCAACAGACCGATTTCATCGTAATACCTTAGCGTTCGGCTCGTCACCCCCGCCAATTTCGCTAACTGTTGCACCGTATATTCCACCCAATCACCTCCTGACAATTTCACTATAAACGTTTACGTAACGTCAATGTAAAGCGAAAAAATAAAAAAATCTCGCCATAAAAGCGAGTGTTATTTGACTAATCCGTGTTTAAACGCATAAATAACCGCTTGGGTTCGATCTTGAACATCTAGTTTCGCTAAAATGTTGCTGACATGAACTTTGACGGTTTTTAATGAAATAAACAACTGCTCGGCAATTTCTTGATTTGTTTTTCCTTGTGCTATAAGTAATAACACTTCCATTTCGCGGCTCGTTAACTGTTCGTGTGGAAGCGATTGTTTTCTATTTATCATTTTTCCTGTCACTTCTGGCTCAAATACAGATTGGCCATGAAATGTAGCGCGAATCGCATTCGCAATTTCGCTCGCTTTCGACGTTTTCAACACATAGCTTACCGCACCCGCTTGAATGACAGGATACACTTTATCATCATCTACAAAGCTCGTCACAATCATAATTTTTGCTTCTGGCCAAGCGCTTATAATTTGTTTCGTCGCTTCAATGCCGTCCATCGGCTCCATCACTAAGTCCATTAAAATAATATCTGGGCGAAGCTGAAGGGCGAGTTCAACCCCCTTTTCCCCGCTTTCTGCTTCCCCGACGACCTCCATATCTGGCTGGGCAGATAAATACGCGGAAACGCCAAGCCGTACCATTTCATGATCATCGATAAGCAATACTTTAATCACGCCACTTCCTCCCTTACACAAGCGGTACTTTCACTTCTAAACGTGTCCCCTTATTTTTTATACTTACAATTTTTAACGTCCCGCCAATTTCAGCCGCTCGTTCGTACATATGTTGCAATCCGTAAGAGCCGCTTTTGGTCTGTTCGACATCAAAGCCAATACCATCATCCGACACGCGCAAAAGGACAAAACCATCACGCTCAAGCAGCAACACTTCTAACATGTTCGCTTTTGCGTGGCGAAGCGTATTAGACACCGATTCTTGCAAAATGCGAAATAAATGATCTTCTACTCCGCGATCAAGTGCCACCTCCTCTATTTTCCACTTGATCTCCATTGGTACTTTTTGCGCAAGCTCCATTAGCAATTCTTTCATCCCATCTTGAAGCGACTTTCCTTTCAGCTGCACCGGCCGCAAATGAAGCAATAACGCGCGCATTTCAAGCTGAGATTGATGAATCATTTGTTCGACGAGCTTTAATTGCTTTTTCTCTCGCTCGCCCCCTGCATATGTTTCCATCAATGCGGACATCATCATTGATGCCGCAAATAGCTGTTGGCTTACTGAATCATGCAATTCCCGTGCCAGACGGTTGCGCTCTTCCGAAATCACCCGCTCAATGAGCTCTTCTTCATATTTCACTTTTTCCGTCGCCAATTTTTGCGCGCGCTTCGTTTGTTCAAGCCAATGCTTTTGGAGTTTCTCGATTTGCTCCCATACGTCATATAATTCCTTTGTCACTTGTTTGTGTGACAGATCTATATTTCCTTGTTCCATCTGAAGCAATGCATGTTCAATCGTACGCCACTGTTTTTGCCAAAACCAATCGAATGAAACACCAAAAAGCGCACCGACACACCCACTTATCATAAACAAAAATACAACAAACGGCACACCAAGCACCTTTTCTTTCCATAGTGCTGACCATTCTGCTGGCGGAAACGTGAAAGCGTATGAAAGAAAAATTACGACCATAACCGTGAAAGCTAACAGGAGAGATCCAATGATATGGCGGCTCATATTCGTTTCACCTCAACATTTCCAATCGCCATCGAGGTGATAATTTTTATCTTCTGTTCGGCAGTTTCATACGCTGGCGTTTGATAAATAAACGTTTGGTTCCATAGTCGCTCCGTCTCCATCGTAAAAATAGATGACGCGCCAAACAATACGGAGTGAGCGACGCTCACTTCCATTTCGTAAGGCACAAAAATGTGGACATTGCCAATCCAGCCGCGAACAACGATAACCGCTTCCCCTTTTGGAACGACCGCATAGCTTAAATCAATAACTGTGTCGCCAACGCCTATTTGAATGTTTACATCACTCCATTCATACGCATGCCCCGGCGTCTTTTGCCGGCCGAACAACATGTTTTGAAAAAGTGGTTGCCGAAAAACGAATTCTGTTTCTGCGCCACTTGTTTTCATCCCTGGACGAATAACAATAGGATGTCGCTTCGACTGTGCAAATTGGATAATCGCATAAAACAATAGTGCGACAAGTAAAAATCTAACCGTCATCATTGTTAACATATGGACGACGAGACCGAGACAGCCAAGCCAAAAGGCAAGTTTTCCGAACGTTCGATGCCACTTTTTTCTCCCGATATAAATCAATCCTGCTGAAAAAAGAACAGAAAAAATAATACCTGGATGAAAGAACGAAATTTCCATCGCCAAAATAATGAGCGCAAGCAGCACCACCCAACTGACATAGTCAGTCGTTTTTTGTCGATCCATGGGGCATCCCGTTACAGAAAACTTATAAGACTTTATAAGATAGCTAAAAATCTTATAAAGACCTATGTTTCTTTCCTTGTTCATCGCGCCCGATTTCGCCAAAGCTACTCTCGTTTGATATGGCGCTCCGAAGGCTTAAACTCCCCACTAACGAATGGGTACATATCAATTGCTAGGCTATTGATTTGCCATCATTGTGCCTGATATGCTTAAGCCTTCGATATG
>NZ_DAITON010000113.1:0-7361 GCF_036834105.1 Anoxybacillus sp.
GTCGATTTAATCCATGAAATGCTCGGATTTCATCCTCAACCATCTCCGCTTCCACCAATAGAACAGTTTTTGCATCATGCCCAGTTCGTCACAACCGATGACATTGCGATGGTGTACAACATACCACACTGTAAGGCGGAATGCGAATTGAAAAAGTTGCGCCTAAAACGAAAAGTAGAAAAAGTCGGCTCGTTTTGGAAGTGGGTTGACAAAGAAAAAGGACTCGGCTAAACACCGAGTCCTTTTTCTTTGTCATAAAGACAACAAAGGGGATGGGAGAAATTTTTCACGGTCAAACAAAGGGGTATAAGTTTGTTTGATTGTGATTCACTTCACGTTTATATATTAACAAACTCTTTTATGTCTTGACAAGTGTTTTGTTTGCTTGTTCACACATTTGTCATAATTATTTTCGCGCTTGCTTATTATGAATAAGTAAGGGGGGATTGGCATGTTCGCGTTGCATATCGTCTGGATCATTGTCGCATGGATCATTCATTTTTTTGCATTAATGCGCTTATTTCCGCTGCTTATCTCAACTCCGTTTTTATTTCTTTCTCTCTTTTCGTTTTTTACGTATCTTAACAACCGCCACCGCTTTCGCGGATTTCATTGAAAAAGACGAAACGTAAAAACCGAAAGAACGCTGTATGTACAACATTCTTTCGGTTTTTGTTTTGACGTATTTACACAGCCTTTATAATAGCTGTTCAAGCTCTTGCAGTTTTTGCTCAAACACTTGGCAAGCTTGTTCAATTGGATGTGGAGACGTCATATCGACTCCCGCTTTTTTCAACACTTCAATCGGATAATCCGAGCTTCCAGCTTTTAAAAATTCAATATATCGCCCAACTGCTCGCTCGCCTTCTTCTAAAATTTGTTTACTTAACGCGGTTGCCGCGCTAAAACCTGTCGCATATTGGTACACGTAATAATTGTAATAAAAATGCGGAATGCGCGCCCATTCTAATCCGATTTCTTCGTCGATGACGACGCCATCTCCAAAATATGTTTTGTTTAGCTCGTAATATTTTTCCGTCAACACTTGCGCTGTCAGCGCCTCACCGTTTTGTACCATCTGATGAATCATATGTTCAAACTCAGCAAACATCGTCTGGCGGAAAACGGTGCCGCGGAACGTCTCTAAATAATGATTTAATAAATACAACCGTTTTTTCTCGTCATCGATCGTTTTTAATAAATAGTCGTTCAATAGCGCCTCGTTGCACGTTGACGCCACTTCTGCGACGAAAATGGAATAGTTTCCGTACGGATACGGTTGGAATTTGCGCGTATAGTAACTATGCACGGAATGTCCGAATTCATGCGCCAACGTAAATAAGTTGTTTACATTATCTTGCCAGTTCATTAAAATGTACGGGTTCGTTCCGTATGCGCCCGACGAATACGCTCCGCTCCGCTTGCCGCGCGTTTCTTGCACATCGACCCATCGGTTGTCAAACCCTTCTTTGACGATCGCGATATATTCGTCCCCGAGCGGCGCAAGTCCTTTTAACAATAGCTCTTTCGCTTCTTCGTACGTTACTTTCATATCGACTTGTTTCACAAGCGATGTATATAAGTCATACATGTGCAATTCATCTAATCCGAGCACGCGCTTACGCAAATGAACGTAACGATGTAAAAGCGGCACATATCGGTGAATCGTTTCAATTAAGTTATCGTATACCGTCTCTGGAATTTGATTTTTGCTTAATGCCGCCTCGCGCGCTGAACGGTAGTTGCGCACGCGCGCAAAAAAGTTATTGCGCTTTACCGCTCCGCTTAACGTGCTCGCAAACGTATTTTCATATTTGCGATATGTATCATATACCGCTTTAAACGCATCGTGACGGACACGGCGATCTTCGCTTTCAAGAAAACGAATGTAACGGCCGTGCGTCACTTCCACTTCTTCCCCGTTTTCATCTTTAATCGTCGGAAAACGTAAATCGGCATTGTTCAACGCCCCAAACGTATTGCTTGACGCGTTCATCACTTCCGCTGCCTGCGCAAGCAACGCCTCCTCTTTTTCCGATAACACGTGCGGGCGTTGGCGATTCATTTCATCTAACTCATGTTCATACAACCGAAGCGGTTCATATTGTTGTAAAAACGTGCGCAACACGTCTTCATCTAACGCTAAAATTTCCGGCACGATAAACGCCATCACATTGCCTGCTTCAGCATACAAACTTTCCGCCCTCGTTTCAAACGCTTGATAAAACGAATTGGCCGTATCTTCATCATGGCGCATATGCGCATATGCATATAACTTTCCTAAACGAAACAATACGTGATCGCGATATTGAAGCGCTTCATATAACGTCTGTGCACTTTCCCCAAGCTTCCCTTTATACTCCGAAAATTTCGGAAGAAGCGCAGTAATCGCTTGAAACTCCTCTTCCCACTGTTCATCTGTTGCGAAAATATCTTCTAAACGCCACGTATACTGTACGGGAACGTCTTTACGTGTCGGCAATGTTTTTGCCATATTTCTCACCTCTTGCCTTAAAAATGTTTACTTATATATTATTCTCGTTTTATAAAAAAATCCTCTTTTTTGCTTACAATTTGTCGCAACACGTCTTCATCTCCCTGCATCGCCTCTTCGATCGTGCTTGGCAGCGACCATGAGCGAATGCGTTGAAATGAGCTTTTTCCAACTTTTTTTAAAAAGCGGAGCGACACGAGCGCATGCAAATAGTCCATGAGCGCATAAGAATAATGACTTGTTGTCACGAGCGGCAGCTGGCGAACGCGAACGATATTTTGACGAATGAAACGTTGCAATTGTTCATATAATTGATGAAACGAAAACGTCACATGAAGTGGAACATTCATCATCTCCATTAACATATACGTCTGCCAAATGAACGGAGGGGTTTCAAACCAATACGAATGGCGAAGCGGAATGCCCGCCTCGTGCGGAAACAACGATGGCGTCATATGGGCATTGTACACGATGTGGCAAAATGTACGGTTCGTTCGGTAATATAGAGGAGATAGCCGCCATTGTTTCTTTTTCATGTTCCAAACGTAAAAAAGCGTGTCAGCTTGTGGTCGGGGCGTCATGTGAAGGAAAGTAAATGACATCGCATGAAGCGGAACGGTCGTCCATTGGCCGTATGCGAGCGTGGCTGATAGCGGAATGAGATGATGAAGAAATGAAAATTGTTTACGGATCGGGCAATAAAACGTGATCGTCCCGTTGTCATTGAAAAAAAGCCATAAAAAAGAAGAAAGCTGGAACAACAAACCATGACGTTGAAGGTGAGATGGATGAAGAATCCAAACTGGAATAATGCCCGCCGACATATACATTTTTGTTCGTTTCATAAACGACGACTTCGGGATAACTGAACATTGGTATTCGAGCGCAAACGTCTTCTCCCCATACGTGACAAATACATCCGGACGTTGTTGAATATGGGGCAAATATTTTTCTACTTCCCCTTTCAACTGTGCATGCTTTATCCATTCGTACAGCTGTTGTTTTCCTTGTAAATGGGCAGCAGTTTCCCGCTCCGTTTCAATAACGCATCTCGTTTCGTGGGCAAAATGCGGCATGCGTTTTTTCCCAATTTTTAATTGCACGCGCCCAAAACAAACGGGACAAATAAACGATTTCGTCTCACGCCATCGTCGGAGCTGCTCGACCGTCCAGCCGTCCAACAGCGAACATACTTCTCCATTTTCGAATAACGCAATAAACATACAACCTCTCCTTTCTCCTACATGTTTTCAACGAATGTCCTTTTTCTCCTGCAAGAAAGTTGAAAATAGGGGAATAACTAAATTTATTGAATTAGGCGTTTTTTATTTCCCTTCTTTCACATTTTGTCATACAATAGAAGTACAAGATGTGGAATGATGGGCGAATGCTCGGGGGTGAATTCCCTTCCTGAATGGACCATTGTAGAAGGGAGCTGAGGAACATGGAAATCGAACGCATCAATGAATATACGTTAAAGTTATATATATCGTACGGCGACATTGAAGAGCGCGGATTTGACCGCGAAGAAATTTGGTTTAATCGCGAACGAAGCGAAGAATTATTTTGGGAGATGATGGATGAAATTCATCAAGAAGTGGAACTTTATTTGGAAGGGCCGCTTTGGATTCAAGTACATGCTGTTGAAAAAGGGTTGGAAGTATTTGTCACAAAAGCGCAAATTTCAAAAGACGGAACAAAGCTCGAATTGCCGATTCTCGACGAACGGTTTAAAGACTTGCCTGTCGATGAAAAAATTGAGCACATATTAGACCAACATTTTAACATGATGAAAGCCGCATCGACAGAGCCCGAAAATCCACTTCAGTTCGTCATTCGCTTTAAAACAATTGAAGACGTCATCTCCCTAGCACATCGTCGCGATTTTTCAACGCTAAACAATCGGCTATTTGCGCTTGAAGACAAATATTATTTATACGTTGAATTTACAGAAGATGATCATGATCACGACATTGATAATACGTTAAGCATATTGCTTGAATATGGGCAAGATTCCCAAATGACGATTCATCGTCTTGAAGAGTATGGAAAAACGATTATTGCTGAACAAGCACTAACGATGATCGCCAAACATTTTCCAAACTAATACGCCGATTTCAATCGCTTGAAATCGGCTTTTTTTCCGCAAGGGTTAGGTGAACGACAAATGAGAAACGCCTTAAAAGTTGCAATCTTTTTGCTTGTTTTCATCGGGATATTAGCTGTGACAAAAGATCATTGGGAAGGCTGGCTGCTCGGGACGTTCAGCTTATTCGTCACCTTGTCGGTCATTTTCATTTCGTTTGTCATCTTTTTAGAAAACCGTCATCCGACGAAGACGCTCACATGGCTCGTTGTATTCGGCAGCTTTCCGCTCGTCGGCTTCATTTTTTATTTATTGTTCGGTCAAAACTATCGAAAAAAGCGGCTATTTCGAAAAAAAGCGTTGCTCGATGAACAAACGTTTCGCAAAATGGAAACGAATCGACATCACGACCGAAAGCTATATATGAAGCCTCACCAACAACCGTTGTTACAGCTTGCGAAACGGCTGACGAAAGAGACGATTTCAACCGCTACGCAAACGCGCGTCTTAACGAACGGAGAAGAAACGTTTGCCGCTATTTTTGCCGAATTGGAAAAAGCAGAACATCATATTCATCTTGAATATTATATTGTCCGCGATGACGACATCGGTCAGCGCTTAAAACAAATATTAATAAACAAAGCAAAAAAAGGGGTGCACGTCCGCTTTTTATACGATGCGGTCGGAAGCTGGAAACTATCGAAAACATACATACACGACTTGCGCGAGGCTGGCGTGGACATCGTTCCGTTCTCCCCTGTTCGCCTGCCGTTTTTAAACAATACGATTAACTTCCGCAACCATCGAAAAATTATCGTCATTGATGGAAAAGTCGGCTTTGTCGGCGGCTTAAATATCGGAGACGAATATTTAGGAAAAAACGAATATTTCGGGTTTTGGCGCGATACGCATTTATTCGTTTACGGGGAAGCGGTTCGCACGTTGCAGCTCATCTTCTTGCAAGATTGGTATTACATGACTGGGCAAACGTTGTTGACGATGAACTATTTGTGCGCCCCACCCGTCGAAGAAGAGAAACAAGGTGGCGTGCAACTCGTCGCTGGTGGACCGGATACACCGTGGGAAGTCATTAAACATTTATTTTTTGCGATGATTACATCGGCACAGCGCTCCATTTGGATCGCCTCGCCATACTTCATTCCAGATGAAGATATTTTGACGGCGTTAAAAGTAGCGGCATTAAGCGGCATTGATGTGCGTCTTCTCGTTCCGAAGCGCCCTGATAAAAAAATCGTTTTTTACGCTTCTCGCTCGTATTTCCCTCAATTGCTAGAAGCAGGGGCGACCATTTATGAATACGAAAAAGGATTTATGCACAGCAAAATTATCGTTGTTGACGGCGAACTCGCGTCGATCGGCACAGCGAATATGGATATGCGCAGCTTTCATTTAAACTTTGAAGTGAATGCGTTTTTATATCAAACACCGAGCGTCCAAACGTTAGTCGCTGACTTTTTGAACGACTTTCGCGACTCCACGCAAATCGATAAAAAGCAATTTCAACATCGTCCGCTTTGGATGCGGCTCGCCGAGTCGACTGCTCGTCTCCTTTCGCCGCTATTGTAAAAAGGCTTAGCGTTTATGCTAAGCCTTTACTGTTGACGAGCTGTTGTGCCTGACGCAATTGATACGTCCGCACTTTTCTCGGTAAAAAGCGGCGAATTTCATCTTCGTTGTAACCAACTTGCAGGCGCTTCTCGTCCATGATAATCGGACGGCGCAAAAGCCCTGGATGTTGGCGAATAATTTCATATAAATCTTGTAGCGGCAATGAATCAACTTGAATATTTAGCTTTTGAAAAATTTTCGATCTCGTCGAAATAATTTCGTCTGTCCCGTTTTCGGTCATGCGCAAAATGCCTTTAATTTCTTCAATCGTTAACGGTTCAGCGAAAATATTGCGCTCTTTATACGGAATGTTATGCTCTTCTAACCACGCTTTTGCTTTTCGGCAAGACGTACAACTTGGCGATGAATACACGATCACCATATATAAATCACTCCCTTAAACATGGGTTGCTTTGCTAGCTTCTGTATTAAAACACATCTTATTTTAAAATAAATTTAAAAAACTCTACAACGTACATTATACAACAAAAAAGTTTAGAAAGATACACCTTTTTTCAATTTTACCCAACATATTATACGGTTGTCCGATAAAAATGGTTTCATTTTTCGTTGCGTTCATTTGCAATTTTCTCTACAATAAAAGTACAGATGGCAAACAAAGGGGGAAATGGCATGGCGCAATTTTTTATTGACTTTACGATTGTCGCTATTTTAGTAATTGGAATCACCGCGCTCATGGGCGTCATTTTAAACGGCATCGGGGAAAACGTATTTGGCGGACGAAAAAAGCGATTACATACAGCGATGAGCGAACATGTGCAAACGGATTGGAAAATGGTCGGCGGCAAAAAAGCTTCGAGATAATCTCGGAGCTTTTTTAAAAACAAAATAGTCAAATGAATCAAAATATTGTATAATACTTTAGTACATCAAACGAAAAAAGCTAATCTCTCGAAAGCCGAGAGATTAGCTATACATCGCCTTATATGTTTCGTACTCTGCTTCAGAGCAGTAAACGAAATGGCCTGGCGTAATTTCGCGCATGCGCACATCTTCGCCTTCTTTATAGTTATGTTGTGACGGGTCGTAAATGATCCGTTTTCGTGTCCGCTCTGTTTCTGGATCTGGATGTGGAATCGCAGAAAGGAGCGATTTCGTATATGGGTGGATCGGGTTGCGATACAGTTCTTC
>NZ_DAITON010000114.1:0-7264 GCF_036834105.1 Anoxybacillus sp.
TTTTTTGTTTGGTTGTAAATTTATGTTAGTAAATTTGCTCATCTACAGTAAAATAACTACTTATGTTGTTTTTTAAAAATAAATCTATCCCTCTTCCCCCCTTCCAAAGACATAATCATCACCCTTTAATATGGCTCTTCACCAAAAGTTGTACTTGATTTTTTCATAACATACCTTATTTATACATCCAAGAAAGAACAGGAAACAAATGATTTTTTGCATACACTTGTTCAGAGAAGTGTACCGTCTGTCAAGTACATGTTGTGGTGATGAACCTTTAATATACAAAAATAATATACAAAAACCATTCAAAAAATCCTGTCGAACCTTGTCACAAAATTAAAAAAGACAGAAGTTTTATCAACTCCTGTCTAATCCGTCCTATCGACCCATTGCTCGGAGCATAAATTCGCCCACATCTTTCTCCGGACCGATGAATTCGACGTTTGTATGAATCGCTTGAAAGTGTTTTCGGGCGAAGTCGATTTTCGCTGCTTCTTCTGGACGAAGCTCACCTTCCCAATCAGTTCCTTTTGTTTCGAGAACAAAGTATAGTTTTTCCTCGCCATCTTTGTCGATTACAAGCGCCCAGTCTGGATTGTAAGCCCCGATTGGCGTGTCGATTTTAAACCAATGTGGCAATTTGACATACACTTTGACGTTTTCATCTCTTTCGAATCGTTGGGCAAAGTCTGCCTCAATTGTAGAGTCGTATACGATATGATCGAACAACGATTTTTCACTACGAATCGCATTGTTGTTTAAATACGCAAGCAGTTCTTCGTTTTCAAACAGTTCGACAGCATAGTACGCATCGTCGCCGATTTTGTAATATTTTACTCCGTCTTTTAAAAGCAGCTTCATTTCACGCTGAATGATTTTTGTGACTTCTTCCATAAACTTTTGCGGATTATTTTTAAAGTCGTCAAGGCGTTTGCAGCCGATTAAAATTTCAACAATCGTTTTGCGCGTTAAATTCGTACGGTTTTGCAGTTCGGTAATTATATCTGGCAACGTATGATGAGTCGTTATATAGTCTTCTACTCGCTCGCTAATGGCTCCCAATTGTACTCCCTTGATGCGATCGATTTCCAATTGATCTTTTCGGCTGATCACACGAATTTTTTCAATACGCGGCATGTTTTGAATGCTTTTTATGCTTTTTTGAATGAGTTGATCGCTTTCGATTTGGACGGAGTAGACCGTTTTATATTTAATTCGCTCCCAAAGTTGGCGAAACTCTTCTCCGAAAAACACTTGCTTATTTAATTGCACTCTTTTCTTTTTCGTCGCATCTTGAATCGGCAAGCGTTGCAAGTAGTGGCTTATTTCATACAGAATTGCCTGCTTCCACGGTTGGAACTCATCGCTCATCTTGAATGTATGATTATTTATCGCTTCTTTTAGCTGCGGCTTTGCCTTTCCTTTACCGTCAATATATCCATGCTGCTTCAGCTCTTCATACAACTTAGCCGATAAATCGTAGCCCATCTGTTTTGGCTCTTCTGTATCTGGATCGATATACGTTAATTTCGCAAATACATGCTTTTCAATTTTGCCGAAAGTGACGCCCGTTTCATCTTCAATTTCTTTTTGCAATGAAGCGACAAACTCTTCATACGATTCATTCGCCATCACCGTTAATATGTTCACACTATCATCCTGCACTCGTTCACCGTTTTGATTCACGGCTAAACGGAGCCCGCGACCAATTTCTTGGCGGCGCGATACGTACGTTCCTGCTGAATCTTTTAATGTACAAATTTGAAATACGTTCGGGTTGTCCCAACCTTCACGCAAAGCAGAGTGCGAAAAAATAAAGCGAAGCGGCTCGTCCAAACTTAACAACCGTTCTTTGTCTTTCATAATAAGGTTATATACATCTGTGTCCGCTTCTGTATTCCCTCTTGTATCTTTTAGTCTTCCTTTTTTATCTTGTGCAAAGTAGCCGTTATGCACTTTTTCAACAAGGATATCGGCATCAATGTCGTTAAATAGCGTGCGATATTTTGGTTTTTGAATGAGTTTCATATACTCTTCTTCAAACATCACGGCATATTTTCCTTTAATCGGGTTGCCCTCTTTATCGTAATCGCGATAGTTTGCGACTTTGTCAATGAAAAATAAACTAAGCACTTTAATACCGCGAGGGCGCAAACGCAATTCTTTATCCAAATGTTCTTCAATCGTTTTCCTAATTTGGTATCGTTTAATCGTATCATCATCCATCTCGCCAATGACATCGCCGATTCGCAAATAATGACCGTTTACTTCAATCGACTCGTTCCCCGGCGTCCAGTCAATTTGCTCGACAATATAGTTGCGATATATGTCACGTTCTCCAGAAACATCATATAAATCATCGCCATATTTCACTGTTTTTGTCGTTCGCTTCACTTTTCCACGCGTCTCGACATCCAGTTCAATCGTTGCTTTTCGTTCCTTCACATCTACTAGCTTGATGTAAGGCACATTAAACGATGGTTCAGAGCGAACGGACATGACTTCAATTCGTTTGACGAGTTTTTGATGGTAAGCATCGACTGCATCTAGTCGGTAAATCATGTTGTATTTATCGAGATGCGTTGCCGAGTAACGCAACGTGCATAATGGGTCGAGTGACGCAATCGCTTCTTTTGATTTTGGCGTCGTATCGACGCTTTGCGGTTCGTCAATGATAACAATTGGGTTCGTTTGTCGAATAAAATCAATCGGCCGGTACCCATTTAAACGATCGTTTGGACGGTGGATGACGTTTGCTTTATCTTCTTTTTCTCGATCTTCAAAGCTTTTGCGAAAAGCATCAATATTAATAATCATCACTTGAATTGTCGTAGCGGTCGCAAAATTGCGGACGCGATCCAATTTTTGTGAATCGTAAATGAAATATTCTAGCGGCTTGTTGTCATATAGTTCATTAAAATGATCTCTTGTGATTTGCAGCGATTTATAAACGCCTTCGCGAATGGCGACCGACGGTACGACGATGACAAACTTTGTAAAACCGTAATGTTTATTTAATTCATAAATCGTTCGCAAGTACACATACGTTTTTCCTGTCCCTGTTTCCATTTCAATTGTAAAATTCATACCGTCTAACTTCTCGCTGCGCGGCAAGCCATTGTTCAATTGAACGTCTTGGACGTTTTTTAAGATTTCGTCAGACGTAACGTCTAAACGGTTTCCTATCCCAAGCGCCGTTTGAATCATTCCGGCATTCGGTCCGTATGAAACGGTGAAATTTGACTGGCTTAATTCTTGTCCCTTAAAAATTTGGACAACGGAATCAATCGCTTGTTTTTGGTAGGTTAAATCTCCATGAAACTTTAACTTCATTTCCTACACACTCCTTACATCATTGATTCCGTTCTTTTTCAATGTTTGAATGGCGTTTATTTTCACTGAATCATTAATAAAGCCCGATTCTTTAAAAATGACTTTCGGGGATAAATGTTCGGACTTATGTTTCATCATTTCATGGACAATGTCCAAATCAATGTCATCTTCTAAACATAGTAGCACCGAACCGAAACCGACGTTGTAAATTGTTTTGCCGTTATAGTCGATTTCTTCAATCGGTGTCGTCAGCGGCAGTCCGATTTTTAGTAAAATTTCATACAATAAGTCTTCTTTTGTTCGATCTTCTTTCATGTTGTTTTGCAAATCGAGGAGCGTTTGCTCTAAGTTTTCAAAGTCTGGATCCCACGTTTTCATATTCGATGAATCAAGCGTAAACACTTTAAAACCGATATCTAAATCCGTTTTGGCTGTTTCTTGCACGATCTTCTCCCCCGCACGACGAATGCGCTCTTTCCCGATCTCGCAAATGTTTTTGTAGCCAGCTTTGTATGCTTCTGAATTTTCAAAGGTAGGTTCTGGAAGTTGAACCATAATGAACTTGCGATTCCCACCATTTTCGGCATTTAGTTTCATTACCGCATGGGCGGTAGTCGCGGAGCCAGAGAAGAAGTCGAGAATTATATCGTCGCTCTGAGTTGTAGTTATAAGCAATTGAATAATCAAATCTACAGATTTTGGTGAGGAAAACAGCTTTTCTTTTGTCATAAATAAATCTGAAAATACACTCTGCCCTTTCTCAGTATAAAATGATTTATCTAAAAAGATGGTTTTTAACATCTTTTTAGCACCTTCAGCATAGTTTTTCCTGTATATTTTCCAGTTCCCCTTACTATTCGTTTTTGCTACTAGCAAATTAATCTCTTTTAGTGCTTTAGATTTGTCCCATGTCCAGCAACCTTCATATCCATCATCCCAGATAGGCTCAACGGTTACGCTATAACCTTCTTTATATTCTAAAGACAACTCTTGGGTTAGAGGATTCACATAAAATGGATAAAAAAGATTCTTACGATTATGCTTACCAAACTCCCTATGGGTATTTCTTAGTTCAATGAGACGATACTTTCCTTCCTGGTCTTCTAAAGGATAGTCTTTTATTATCTGTTCCTCGCTCTTCTCGATTGAAAAATACCCTTTATTCAAACTAACTTTTGAATAAACTAATAGATATTCATGGTTAGTCGCAAAGTATTTATCTTGCGAGCGCCCCTTTGGATTACATAAAACAGTAATCTGAGCAATAAAGTTTTCCTCCCCAAATATCTCATCACAAATTTTCTTCAAATTCGCCATTTCATGATCATCAATACTAATAAAAATAACCCCATCTTCCCTCAACAAATTCCTCGCCAGTTTTAGCCGCGGGTACATCATATTTAACCAATCGGTATGATATCGACCATTTGTTTCCGTATTGGCTTTTGTTGTTTGCTGCGTCATTTCTTTATAGTTTTTCATGTTATCGCGGAAATCGTCTTTATAAACAAAGTCTTTGCCGGTGTTGTATGGCGGGTCGATGTAGATCATTTTAATTTTGCCAAAGTATGATTTTTGCAATAGCTTCAATACTTCGAGGTTGTCGCCTTCAATATAAACATTTTCTGTCGTGTCCCAGTTTTTGCTTGATTGTTTGTCTGGTCTGAGCGTTCCAGTGGACGGCGTTTGCGCGAGTTTCATTGCTTGTGTTTTTCCGTGCCACGTAAACTCATATCGTTCGCTTCGTTTTTCAATTTCTTCACCAAGTACAATTTTTAGTTTCTCAAAATCAATTTTTCCTTCCGTCACGACTTCTGGGAATAGCTGTTTTAATGCTTCGATGTTTGTTTGCACTAAATCCATCGATTTTCCATCTAGCTTTTCCATCGTTTTTCCCCTTTCACTTTAATGGATGCTTCGTTTAGCTCTGCTTTATATTTTTGCTCTTCTTCGACACCGTACAACAATGTTTCGTTTTTTGCGATTTTTTCGTTCGCTAAATGGTTCCCTCTTACAAAGGCTGGTTCCGTAAAAATGAAACGAAACTCTTCCATTTGTGAAAGCTCCTTTTTTAGCTCTACAAAAGCATATAACGTAAAATGAGCTGCCGCAACAGAAAGTTTGCTCCCTTTTTGTATATGCTTTTTGAGCACATCCCCCACTAAACCGCGTTGCTTATTATCAATCATTCCTTTGGACATGTGACATCGGAACTCCTTACCTGTTAATGATAAAACCTATTTCAACATGGTTTTATTGTATCAAAGTAAAGATGACAAAAACTGTCGCATTTTGTCGATGTATTGTAAAGTAACAGAAGAAAAATATACATCGCTACTATGAAAAAGACAGAAGTCGACTGACTTCTGTCTCGAATGTTTATGCGATTTGAAGCGGCATTGTTTCTTTTAAGCCGAGCGTTTGGGCAACCAATGTTTGTACTTCGCGTAAAAGCGCTTCGTTTTTCATAAGCGATACACCGTAAGATGGAATCATTTCTTTAATTTTTGCTTCCCATTGTTTCATTTCTTCAGGGAAACATTTTTCAATGACTTCAAGCATGACATGAACAGCGGTTGATGCGCCAGGTGATGCACCAAGTAAGGCGGCAACCGATCCGTCATGTGCGGCAACGACTTCCGTACCGAATTGGAGCGTGCCTTTACCGCCTGCTTCTGTATCTTTAATGACTTGTACGCGCTGGCCAGCAATAATAACATCCCAGTCTTCGCTTTTCGCGTGCGGAATAAATTCGCGCAGTTCTTCCATGCGTTGTTCTTTTGATAACATGACTTGTTCGATTAAATATTTTGTTAGCGCCATATTTTTTGCCCCAGCTGCAAGCATCGTCAACACATTATGCGGCTTGACGGATGTAATTAAGTCGAACATCGAACCATTCTTTAAAAACTTCGGTGAAAAACCGGCGAACGGCCCAAACAACAACATTTTTTGATTATTAATAAATCGTGTATCTAAATGCGGCACAGACATTGGCGGTGCACCAACTTTCGCTTTGCCGTACACCTTTGCATGATGTTGGGCGATAATGTCTGGATTGTTGCATACCATAAATAGCCCGCTCACCGGAAAACCGCCAATTCCTCTTCCTTCAGGGATGCCTGATTTTTGAAGTAAGTGCAAGCTTCCGCCCCCTGCACCGATAAAGACGAATTTCGCATAATGGGACTGTACTTCACCAGTCGCTACATTGCGCACTTTCACTTCCCATAAGTTATCGCTCGTCCGTTTCATATCTTCTACGTGGTGTTTATAATATATATTCACATGCCTATGTTCTAAATGTTCAAACAATATGCGCGTTAAAGCACCGAAATTCACATCCGTTCCTGACTCGATGCGCGTCGCGGCAATCGGTTCCGTCACGATACGTTCTTCCATCATCAGTGGGATCCACTCTTTCAATTGTTGTGGATCATCTGAAAACTCCATCCCTTGAAATAACGGATTGTTCGCCATTTGCTCAAACCGTTTCTTTAAAAATGCGACGTTTTCCTCTCCTTGCACAAAGCTCATATGTGGAATTGGCATGACGAAATCTTTTGGATTGCGAATGCGTTTGTTTTGAACGAGATAAGACCAAAATTGGAGCGATTGTTGAAACTGTTCGTTAATTTTGATCGCTTTGCTTACATCAACGGATCCATCTGCTTTTTCCACTGTGTAGTTTAATTCACAAAGAGCGGCATGACCCGTACCTGCATTGTTCCATTCATTCGAACTTTCATCCGCCGGTTGATCTAGTCTTTCAAACACTGAAATCTCCCACTCTGGTGCTAACTCTTTCAACAACGTCCCTAATGTCGCACTCATAATTCCCGCACCGATTAAAATGACATCCGTCTTCATCATTGAACCGTTACAGAAAACTTATAAGACTTTATAAGATAGCTAAAAATCTTATAAA
>NZ_DAITON010000115.1:0-7172 GCF_036834105.1 Anoxybacillus sp.
TCACAACAGAAGGGAATGATTGACGTGTGCGGAATTACCGGATGGGTTCATTTTGGGCGTCATTTACGCCAAGAAAAAGAAACGGTGCTGGCGATGGTCAATACGCTTTCGCTGCGGGGACCTGATGATACGAACGTATGGCTTGACGATCATGTCGCATTCGGACATAAGCGGCTTGTTGTTGTTGATCCAGCAGGTGGCGTGCAGCCGATGACGCGAATGAAAAACGGCTATCGTTATACGATTTGTTATAATGGGGAGCTATATAATACAGAAGATATTCGAACAGAGTTATTGAAAAAAGGATATACGTTTCAAGGGCATTCGGATACGGAAGTGTTGCTTACTGCTTACATGGAGTGGCGTGAACAATGTGTCGATCATCTGAACGGCATTTTTGCGTTTGCGGTATGGGACGATGAGCGAAAGCAATTGTTTTTAGCGCGCGATCGTTTAGGAGTCAAACCGTTATTTTACCGCTATGAACAAGGGGAGTTTTTATTCGCTTCAGAAATAAAAGCGATTTTGGCTCATCCAAACGTTCGCACTGAAATTGATCGCGAAAGTTTATGTGAAATTTTAGCGCTCGGTCCGTCGCGCACACCGGGGCATGGCGTGTTTCGAACCATTTATGAATTGCGCCCGGCTCATGCGATGATCGTTCAACAAAGCGGCGTGCGTCAATGGCGATATTGGAACGTAAAAAGCGCACCGCATGAGCATTCATTTGATGAAACGGTAGAACATATTCGGACGTTGCTAATCGATGCGATTACGCGACAACTCGTTTCCGATGTACCTGTTTGTACGTTTTTATCGGGTGGGGTGGATTCGAGTGCGATTACCGCGATTGCTGCGAAGGCGTTTGAACGTGAAGGAAAAGGATCACTTCATACGTATTCCATTGATTACGAAGAAAACGAACAATATTTTACAGCGAACGCATTTCAACCGAACAGTGACGGACCATGGATTAAACAAATGTCGGATGCGTTTCAAACCGTCCATCATACGTGCGTCATTTCTCAACAACAATTAGCCGATGATTTAAAAGCGGCAGTCGTTGCCCGTGATTTGCCGGGGATGGCGGATATTGATTCATCGCTTCTTTGGTTTTGCCGTCAAATCAAGCAACAATTTGTCGTTAGTTTGTCAGGTGAATGTGCAGACGAAATTTTTGGGGGGTATCCGTGGTTCCATAGAAAAGAAGATTTTGAGCGAGATGGATTTCCGTGGATGCGGTCGTTAGATGAGCGGTTCGATCTTCTCAATGAAACGTGGCGCGAAAAACTGCCGCTTCATGAGTATGCCGATATGCGTTATAAAGAAACGCTTCGTGAAGTTCCTCACGCAGACGGAGAAAGTGCGGAAGAAGCGCGCCGTCGCGAACTGTTTTATTTAAATATGATTTGGTTTATGACGACGTTGTTAGACCGGAAAGACCGAATGAGTATGGCGGCAAGTTTAGAAGTGCGCGTGCCGTTTGCTGACCATCGCCTCGTTGAGTATGTATGGAACATTCCGTGGGAGATGAAAATGTACAACAATCGTGAAAAAGGAATTTTACGCAAAGCGTTTGAAGGCATTTTACCAAATGACGTGTTGTATCGGAAAAAAAGTCCGTATCCGAAAACACATCATCCACGTTATACGGACATCGTGGCTGAACGGCTAGAGACGATTTTAACGAATCGCTCGTCCGTTTTATATGAATTGTTTGATCGAAAGAAGTTAAAGAAATTAGTGGAAACGAAAGGGCAATCGTTTCGCATTCCATGGTTCGGTCAACTCATGTCTGGTCCGCAGCTGTTAGCGTATTTCATTCAATTTCACGAATGGTTTGAGCATTATAACATTCGGTTAACAGACAGCTAAAAAAACGGCTGTCTTTTTTTCTGTATTTTTTTGTTCAATTTACGTCTGTCGAAAGAATGTAAGGAAATTTCAGCATTATATTTGGGGGCAATCCACGTGAGAGGTGGATCGCCAATGGTTGTCATTAGCGGGCAAAACGTCGCTAACCATTTGCTTGGCGTTAAGCTGTCGCTTCCTTTTTGACGAACGATTTTGTGCGCCATACGTTTGATTTCCAGCGCCAATAGACGAGCAAACCGCGCAGCCATTCGTCTGCTGTAAAGGCAAGCCAGACGCCGACTAAACCGAGATCGAACGAAATGCCAAGAATATAGGCGAGCGGGACGCTTACTCCCCACATCGATGCGATACCGATGTAGACAGGAAATTTTACATCGCCGGCCGCGCGTAAAGAGTTAATAATGACGAGATTAAAAGAACGCCCGGGCTCAAGAAGCATCGTAAGCAAAATGAGCGTCCCGCCTGTTTCAATCATCCGTTTGTTGCTTGTGAAAATGGAAAACAGTTGATCGGAAAAGACGGAAAACAACGCCGCAACAGCAAACGAAATGATGACAGCGAGCCGTAAGCTCCGCAAGCAACGGGTATACGCCTCATGAAACCGTTCCGCCCCAACGAGATGCCCGACGATAATTTGCGTCCCTTGCCCGATAGCGACGCTAAATAAAAAAATAAACATCATGATGTTTTGCGTATATACTCTTGTCGTTAACGCCTCTGTGCCAAGCATCGTAATGAAATAGGTGATGACAAGCTGCGACGTATTGTAAGCGACATGTTCACCTGCAGATGGAATGCCGATTTTTAATAGTTGTTTCACGTAAGCAAATGAAAGCGCCTCTTTTGACAAAAGCGGAAGCGGATGTGGGAGACGCTTCATGATGAGAAAAAATCCAATGACAAGACCGATGATACGGCTGATCGTCGTTGACCAAGCGACCCCTTCGACACCTAATACAGGTAAGCCAAACGGCCCAAACAAAACGAAATAGTTTCCAATGATGTTTAATATATTAACCCCGATCGTAATGTTCATCATGTCGCGCGTAAACCCGTAGCTGCGCAATATCGCCCCGAGCGTCATAATGAGCGCTTGCACAAACGAAAAGCCGCCGACAATCCACAAATAAGCGCGCGCATCAGCAATAAGTTCATTCGGGACGTTCATAAGGTGAAGAAGAGTGTCGCTTCCTGCCCAAAGGGCAACACTTAATACGACGCCAAATAGCATATTTGCCCAAATGGAAACAGCTCCGATGTAGGAAGCTGTTTTTTCATCATTTGCCCCAGCATATTGTGCAATTAAAATCGATGTTCCTGTTGCGATAAAGCCAAACATGACAACGACCATAAACAACAGTTGATTCGCTACCCCGACCGCAGCAACCGCTTCATCTGCATATTGGCTAAGCATAAACGTATCGGCGTTGCCCGTTAACATATGAAGCGTCAATTCAATAAAAATCGGCCAAGTGAGCGCAAATAAAGAAAGCTTTTTTGCCAAAGAAGACAACTCCTTTACGATTTCCGACTTGCAAACTGTTTTTAGTTTAATGGATTGTTATAATGGAAAAAAGGGAAAAAGACGATTACTTTTGTACATTTCCGACTGAAAGGAGGGGGCTTATGTATATATCGTTTTCCGTTCCGCCGTTTCCTGTTTTTATTAAAGGGGGCGAGGCGATGTTTCGAAAAGGAATGAAACATTTTCGCCGCACGTTTTCTGTATTCGATTTTTTGTATGTGCAAAAAGGGACGCTATATATGACCGAACAAGATGAAACGTTCGTTGTCCGTGAAGGGGAATACGTCATTTTATGCCCGGGCTTTGAACATTATGGGCATGAGCCGTGCGATGAAGATACGCATTTTATTTGGATTCATTTTTCAATACCAAAATACGATCGTGTCGAAAAACAGCCGTACGGATGGGGTGATATTATTGAGAGAGAGGCTACATATGTCGATTATGCGCAATATCGCTTGTTTATCCCCCAATATGGAAAGTTGAAACAAGCGGGGATGGAGGCGATGCTTCAACACATTGTCCGCGAGCAACAAACGCCGGATCATTCGTTAACGCAACAGTTGTTATTCGCTCAATGGATCGTTCAACTGCAAAAACAAATGCTTCATATTCCGTCTGCTGCCGAGCATGTATGTGCCGCGGCGATGGAGTATATTCATCGTCATTACGGAGAGCCGTTTGACATGGGGCATCTCGCTCATGCGCTTCGCCTTCATCCAGACTACATTTCGCGTTGCATGCAAAAAACGATCGGCATGAGCGCGTTGCAATATGTAAACGATTATCGGCTAAAGATGGCAAAGAAAAAATTAGCCGCGACGAATGAGACGGTCGCGGCGATCGCAAAACAAGTCGGATTTGAAGATGGCGCGTATTTTTCGCGCGTATTTAAAAAAATGGAAGGGATGACACCAAGCGAATATCGTCGCTTTATTCAGCGGACGTAGCTTGTACGAGCAGCATTCGAAAGCCGTACGGCTCGATTGTCATCGTTTGCTCCGTCATTTGCTCGTTTGTCCAAAGGTTTGTGACCGTTTTGTCAGCAAGTGAAAACGGAACGGTCCATTCCAATGGGGCTTCCCCGTTGTTTAATACGCAAACAATCGTTTCGTCGTCATATGTTTTCACGTAAGCGATATGATTCGTTTCATCGTTTGTTTCTAACACATGAAACTCTCCGAAGCGCAAGGCACGATATTGTTTGCGCAATGAAATGAGCGTTTGCACGTGCGCAAATAAATCGCGGTCTTGCTTTTCCTTTTCCCATACCATACATTTTCGGCAAAGCGGGTCTTGACCGCCAGTTAGACCGATTTCGTCTCCGTAATATATGCATGGTGATCCGCTGAAAGAAAGTTGGAACGTAAACATAAGTTTCACTTTTTCTTTTTGTTCGTCGCATTGCGTGAGAATGCGCGGCGTGTCGTGGCTGCCGAGCAAATGAAAGGCAACTTCGTTTACGTTTTGCGGATAGTTATGCCATACGTGAACGATCGTGTTCGCAAATTCGCTCGCGCACACATGTCCTTTCGCGAAATAGTTCAGCGCCCCGTTTGTAAACGGATAGTTCATGACCGCATCAAATTGATCTCCTCGTAACCACGGCATCGCATCGTGCCAAATTTCACCGAGAATGTACACGTCCGGTTTGATCGCTTTTACCGCTTGGCGAAACTCGCGCCAAAATTGATGATCGACTTCATTCGCCACATCTAACCGCCATCCGTCAATGTCAAATTCGCGAATCCAATATGTTGCGACGTCTAATAAATATTGCTTCACTTCCGGGTTTTCTGTATTTAGCTTCGGCATTTCCGGCACGAACGCAAACGTATCGTAATTTGGAATTGGTTCGGTTTGAAGCGGAAAGTGACGAATATGGAACCAATCTTTATAGCGAGATGACTCCCCGTTTTTTAATACATCTTGAAACGGAGCGAAATAATAGCCGCTATGATTAAATACCGCATCGAGCATGACGCGAATGCCTTTTTCATGGCACGCCTCAACGAGCCGTTTAAACGTTTGTTTATCGCCAAATTGCGGGTCGATTTCAAAATAGTCGATCGTATCGTATTTATGGTTCGACGGGGCTTTAAAAATCGGCGTAAAATAAATGCCGTTAATGCCGAGCTCGACAAGATAGTCTAACCGTTCGATAATCCCTTCAAAATCGCCGCCAAAAAAGCTCGTTGTCGTCGGATCGACGCTTCCCCACGGGAGCGTATGTGGCGGATTTAATTTCGGATTGCCGTTGGCGAACCGTTCAGGGAAAATTTGATACCATACTGTATCCTTCACCCAGCTAGGTGCGTCAAAAACGTCGATGCGGTTTAAAAATGGAAAACAAAAATAGTATGCGGTATCGTCTGTTGGCGCTTTGTCATAAAAGCCTTTTTCCGTATAGACGAGCACGTTTTCCTCATCGTGCAATTCAAATCCGTAGCGCAAGCGGCGATACGGTGGTTGCACGGCGATAAACCAATAATCAAATAGGGCGTCACAACCGCTTTTTTGCATCGGTTGCTTATCAAATTGCCACGCGCCATCTTCCCATACGTACGGGTCGCCAAACAATAAATATACGGCGTCAACGTCATCTTTTTTTGTGCGAAGACGAATATGTAACGTTCGTTCATCGTATGCATAAGCAAATGCATCTTTTGGACGATGGTAAATCGCTTCTTTCAACATGTTTCAATCACTCCTCTCTATTTCACGCGCAATCGATTGCGCTTTTTATCACATATTGAGGTGCTCTTGATGCGACCGTTTAAGGAAGCGCATACAATGCCTATGTCAAGCGTAAAATGAAAGACAGTAAAAAGTCAACATTCATTCAAAAAAAGATGAAAAAAATAGTTGTCAAAACGAAAAATGATTGTATAATGAAGATAAAGGTTGTGCAATCGTTTTCGCAAAAAAATGAAAGCGTTTGTACGTATTGCTTAAAACACAGGAGGGGTCGAAATGAAAAAGACGGTATCCATTTTTTCATCGCTTGCGTTGCTTGCAGGTGTGATGGCAGGTTGTGGTCCACAAGATGAGGCAAAGCCAAAAGAAAATGAAAATGAAGGAAAAACAGAAGTATCCGAAGACGGCATGCCGCCAAAACCAGAAAAGCTTGTCGTTTGGGAAGACGTCAAGCGTGGGGTGGCGTTAGAGCCAGCGATTAAAGCGTTCGAAGAAAAGTACGGCATTAAAGTGGAGTACAAAGAAGTTGAAATGGCGACAAAACAACGCGATCAACTTCGTTTAGATGGTCCAGCAGGCACAGGTCCTGACGTCATCACTGTTCCACATGACCAAATCGGTCAGCTCGTGACGGAAGGATTAATTCGCGAAATTAACGTCGATCAAGCGGTATTAGATACGTTTACAGAATCTTCAATTGCGGCGCAAATGTATGATGGAAAGTTATACGGACTTCCAAAAGCAGTAGAAACTCCTGTATTCATTTACAACAAAAAATTAATGGACAAAGCGCCTGAAACGATGGACGAATTGTATCAGTTCTCAAAAGAGTTCACAAAAGGCGATCAATACGGTTTCTTAGCGCTTTGGGATAACTTCTATTTCGCACATGGCGTTATCGCGGGTATGGGCGGTTACGTATTTAAAAACAATAACGGTGCGTTAGATCGCAACGATATTGGCTTAAATAACGAAGGGGCAGTAAAAGGAACAGAGTATATCCAAAAATGGTATAAAGAGTTGTTCCCGAAAGGTATTATCGGTGAAAACGGCGGTTCAGCGATGGACGGTTTAT
>NZ_DAITON010000116.1:0-7114 GCF_036834105.1 Anoxybacillus sp.
TCCATTCGGGCGTCCTTTTATATTTTCTCGAAAACGACGCATGATAAAAAGGAAGGAGGAGTGCATATGTCGATGGAACAATGTTTACACGAATATAAGCAAGGGCTAGGCATGTTCACGCAACAAATGCCTCATGTTGGACGAGCGTTTAATGCATTTACGGAAGCTTGTTTTGCTGAAGGAGCGTTATCAAAGAAAGAAAAACAGCTCATTGCACTAGCGATTAGTGTCGCTAAACAAGATGAATATTGTACCATTTATCATACGAAAGGGTGCATCGATGAAGGGGCGACAGAGAAAGAAATATTTGAAGCGTGTGCTGTCGCATCTGCTTTAGCTGGAGGGGCGACGATGAGTCAAGCGGTCACGCTCGTCCGACAATGTGTCAATGAATTTACTCGCATGCATTAAAGGGTAGGGATTCCCTACCTTTTTTACATATGTGATAAAACGAGCAAACTTTTGAAACAAAAAAGTATCAAAATGCTTGCAATAAGGTTGCTAATACTTTTCATCTGTTATAAAATTGTAATGAGAATAAAGTGAGAATTACGTTTTTATGAACATAAGTGAAACTGGAGGTATTTTTTTATGGCAACATTAACGATTAAAGATCTTCACGTTGCAATTGACGGGAAAGAAATTTTAAAAGGGGTTAACCTTGAAATTAAAGGCGGCGAGTTCCATGCGATCATGGGACCGAACGGAACGGGAAAATCGACATTATCGGCGGCGATTATGGGCCATCCAAAATATGAAGTAACAAAAGGGAGCATTACATTAGACGGTGAAGACGTATTAGAAATGGAAGTAGATGAGCGTGCTCGTGCGGGTCTCTTTTTAGCCATGCAATATCCGAGCGAAATTAGCGGTGTAACGAATGCTGATTTTCTTCGTTCAGCGATTAACGCACGTCGCGGGGAAGGGAATGAAATTTCATTAATGAAATTCATTCGTCAGCTCGATGAAAAAATGGCATTTTTAGAAATGAATCCAGATATGGCTCACCGCTACTTGAATGAAGGGTTCTCGGGCGGGGAGAAAAAGCGGAACGAAATTTTACAACTTATGATGTTGCAGCCGAAAATTGCTATTTTAGATGAAATTGACTCTGGTCTTGATATCGATGCATTAAAAGTTGTCGCAAAAGGTGTAAATGACATGCGCAATAGCGACTTTGGCTGTTTAATCATTACGCATTATCAACGATTGTTAAACTACATTACACCAGATTACGTACACGTCATGATGCAAGGACGTATCGTCAAATCAGGCGGTCCAGAATTAGCCCAACGTCTTGAAGCAGAAGGATATGATTGGATTAAAAGAGAGCTAGGCATTGAAGATGAAGTCGTTGAGCAAGAAGCGTAAGCGTTAGGAGGATTTAGGATGATTGAGACGAAACTACCATTCGACCAACAGTATGTGCGCTCATTTTCTGAAGGGCGCGGAGAACCGGACTGGCTTTTAAACGTTCGCTTACAAGCTCTTGCGCAAGCGGAACAATTGCCATTACCGAAGCCAGACAAAACGAAAATCGATCGTTGGAACTTCACACAATTTTCTGTTCATCTCGTTGAAAGCGCGCCACTTTCTTCGCTAGAAGAGCTACCTGAACAAGTAAAAGTGCTCATCGATATAGCTGAGGAGCAAAAAAACGTATATGTGCAGCGCGATCATACATGTGCATACGTATCGCTTGCTGATGAATTAAAAGAAAAAGGTGTTATTTTCACAGACTTAGCAACAGCTGTCCGCGAGCATAGCGAGCTTGTACAAAAATATTTTATGGACGGCGTCAAAGTAAATGAGCACCGTCTCACTGCCCTTCATGCGGCGCTTGTCAACGGTGGAGTGTTCGTATATGTGCCAAAGCACGTTCAAATCGACGTTCCTTTGCAGGCGGTATATGTGCATGAAAAAGCGGAAGCGCTGTTTAACCACGTCATCATTGTTGCTGATGTCGGAAGTAAAGTGACGTACGTTGAAAACTACATTTCAACATGCGAACGTTCGCAAGCGATCGTCAACATCGTTGCGGAAGTGTTCGCGCTTGACGACGCCCACGTATTTTTCGGTGCGGTCGATAGTTTAGCGAAAGGGACGACAACGTACGTGAACCGTCGCGGAATCACAGGTCGTCATGCGCGCATTGAGTGGGCGCTCGGCTTAATGAATGACGGGAATACGATTTCAGAAAACGTGACGCGCCTCATTGGTGATGGGTCACTTGGGGATACGAAAACGGTCGTTGTGGGCCGCGGTGAGCAAGTGCAAAACTTTACAACGAGCGTGATTCATTACGGCAAGCATACGGAAGGATACATTTTAAAGCACGGTGTCGTGAGAGATGAAGCGACATCGATTTTCAACGGGATCGGAAAAATTGAACACGGTGCGTCGAAATCAAACGCTGAACAAGAGTCTCGCGTGCTCATGTTAAGTCCAAAAGCGCGCGGGGATGCGAACCCGATTTTGTTAATTGATGAAGATGATGTGACAGCAGGCCACGCCGCATCTGTCGGTCGTGTTGATCCGACGCAACTATATTACTTAATGAGCCGCGGCATTCCGAAAGTAGAAGCTGAGCGATTAATTATTCACGGCTTTTTAGCACCTGTCGTTAATGAAATTCCTATTGAGCGTGTGAAAAAACAATTAATTGAAGTGATCGAAAGGAAAGTTAAGTGATGAACGTAAAAGAACTTCGTCAACTATTCCCGATTTTAGATCAACAAGTAAACGGTAAACCGCTCGTTTATTTAGATAGCGCAGCGACGTCACAAAAGCCATTGCCAGTCATTGAAGCGATTGACAACTATTATCGTCAATACAATTCAAACGTTCATCGCGGTGTGCATACGCTCGGTACGAAGGCAACCGACGCATACGAAGGGGCGCGCGAAAAAGTGCGCCGCTTCATCGGTGCTGCTTCGATGGAAGAAATTATTTTTACACGCGGGACGACAACAGCCATTAACCTCGTGGCAGCTAGCTATGGACGAGCGAACGTTCGGGCAGGCGACGAAATCGTCATTACGTACATGGAGCATCATAGTAACATCATCCCGTGGCAACAAGTGGCTAAACAAACAGGTGCGACATTAAAATATATTCCGCTTCAGCCTGACGGAACGATTCGTATAGAAGATGTGGAACAAACAGTCACGCCAAACACAAAAATTGTTGCGGTCATGCACGTATCAAACGTGCTCGGCACAATCAATCCGGTGAAGGAAATTGCACAAATTGCCCATAAGCACGGCGCTGTCATGGTCGTCGACGGAGCACAAAGCACGCCGCATATGAAAGTGAACGTGCAAGAGCTCGATTGCGACTTTTATGCGTTTTCTGGGCATAAAATGTGCGGACCGACAGGCATTGGCGTGTTATATGGCAAAAAACATTTGCTTGAGCAAATGGAGCCGGTGGAATTTGGTGGGGAAATGATCGATTTTGTCGGCTTGTATGAGTCAACATGGAAGGAGCTTCCATGGAAATTTGAAGGCGGTACGCCGATTATCGCAGGAGCGATCGGGTTAGGAGCGGCAATCGATTTTCTTGAGCAAGTAGGTTTACATCATATTGCCGAACATGAACATCGCTTGGCGCAATATGCGCTTGAACAACTTTCCACTATTGAAGGATTAACCATCTACGGTCCGAAAGAACGGGCAGGGCTTGTGACGTTTAATATTGATGGGGTGCATCCGCACGATGTTGCCACTGTTTTAGATGCGGAAGGCATTGCGGTGCGAGCTGGCCATCATTGTGCGCAGCCGCTTATGAAATGGTTAAACGTGATGGCGACTGCACGGGCAAGTTTTTATTTGTATAACACAGAAGAAGAAATTGATATACTCGTTTCAGCATTAAAGAAAACGAAGGAGTATTTTAGCTATGTCTTTTAATAGCCATTTAGATACGTTATATCGGCAAGTCATTATGGATCATTACAAAAACCCGCGAAATCGTGGGGTATTGGAAGGCGAGCACGTCGATATTAACATGAACAATCCGACGTGCGGAGATCGTATTCACTTAACGTTGAAAGTAGAAGATGGGAAAATTGTTGATGCTAAGTTTGAAGGAGAAGGTTGCTCCATTTCGATGTCATCTGCGTCGATGATGACGGAGGCGATTAAAGGAAAAACGATTGAAGAAGCGTTTAAGCTGTCGACTATTTTTTCAAATATGATGCAAGGAAAAGAGTACGATGATTCGATTGATTTAGGCGACATTGAAGCGCTTCAAGGGGTATCGAAGTTTCCGGCGCGCATTAAATGCGCGACGTTAGCATGGAAAGCGATGGAAAAAGGGTTGAATGAGCAGCAAGGATAGTCATAAAACAAGGAGGCGAACGAGATGGCGAAAAAAATGCCAGAAATCGGTGAATATAAATACGGTTTCGCCGATAAAGACGTATCTGTATTCCGCGCTGAGCGCGGATTAACGCGTGAAATTGTTGAAGAAATTTCACGCATGAAAAATGAGCCAGAGTGGATGCTTGAATTTCGCTTGAAAGCGTTAGATATTTTTTACAGTATGCCGATGCCGCAATGGGGTGGCGATTTATCAAGTTTAGATTTCGATGAAATTACGTATTACGTCAAGCCATCAGAAAAGTCCGGTCGTTCATGGGATGAAGTGCCTGAAGAAATTAAGGCGACGTTTGATAAGCTTGGCATTCCAGAAGCAGAACAAAAATATTTAGCTGGGGTATCCGCACAATACGAATCGGAAGTTGTATATCACAACATGAAAGAAGATTTGGAAAAGTTAGGTGTTATTTTTAAAGATACAGACTCTGCTTTAAAAGAAAATGAAGAGTTGTTCCGCGAGCATTGGGCGAAAGTCGTCCCACCGACAGATAATAAATTTGCAGCCCTCAACTCAGCTGTTTGGTCTGGCGGTTCATTTATTTACGTTCCAAAAGGTGTAAAAGTAGATACGCCATTGCAAGCATATTTCCGCATTAACTCGGAAAATATGGGGCAATTTGAACGGACGCTCATCATCGTCGATGAAGGGGCGCACGTTCATTACGTTGAAGGCTGTACAGCGCCTGTCTACACGACAAACTCACTGCATAGTGCGGTCGTTGAAATTATCGTGAAAAAAGGAGCATATTGTCGTTATACGACGATTCAAAACTGGGCAAACAACGTCTTCAACCTCGTTACAAAACGCGCCGTATGCGAAGAAAACGCAACGATGGAATGGATCGACGGAAATATCGGTTCAAAATTAACGATGAAATATCCAGCCGTCATTTTAAAAGGAGAAGGGGCGCGCGGTTTGACGCTTTCGATTGCGATTGCAGGTAAAGGTCAACATCAAGATGCTGGTGCAAAAATGATTCACCTAGCACCAAACACGTCGTCGACGATCGTCTCTAAATCCATTTCAAAACAAGGCGGAAAAGTAACATATCGCGGCATTGTCCATTTCGGGCGAAAAGCGGACGGTTCTCGCTCTAACATCGAGTGTGATACGCTCATTATGGATAATCAGTCAACATCTGATACAATCCCATACAATGAAATTTTAAATGACAACATTTCGCTTGAACACGAAGCGAAAGTATCGAAAGTATCGGAAGAACAACTATTTTATTTAATGAGCCGCGGCATTTCCGAACAAGAAGCGACAGAAATGATCGTCATGGGCTTTATTGAGCCATTTACGAGAGAATTGCCAATGGAATACGCGGTTGAAATGAACCGTCTCATTAAGTTTGAAATGGAAGGTAGTATTGGATAACCTTGATAAATAAAGGGTTTAGCGCTCCGTTGTGGGCGCTTCACCCACAATTCACCCACAATTCATTTCTTTTCGGTGTACCGCTGATACAACTCCAGTGCCTCATCCTCAATTTTTTGAGTCACATGGAGGTACGTATCAGCGGTCATTTTTATGCTGGCATGCCCTAATCGCTCGGAAACATATTTGATATTTGCCCCAGCCTCCAAAAGATGCACGGCGTGGCTATGACGCAAAGCGTGTGGTGATAACACAGGAAGCCCTGCTCGTTTACATACTTCCTTGAAATATTCCCTTACGACATTTGTTCGCAGCCAACGACCGTCATGTTGGTGAAAGACGATATTTGTTTCTGGTGGTCGGTAGTTTGGATACATTAAATACATTTCTTTACGGTTTAGGCGGTGTTTTTTCAATAAATGAACAGTCACATCGTCTAGTTTAATCGTCCGCAGACTCGCTCCTGATTTTGGAGTGGAAAGATAGGGTGTCGAGTTCATCGGATACACTAGCGTTTTGTTCACCGTGAGCGTTTTATTTTCCAAGTCAATGTCATCCCACGTCAATGCCAACGCTTCCCCGATCCGCAAACCTGTCCGTGCCAAAAGAGTAAACAGCACATAATACTGAATAGAATGCTGATATTTGGCGTGCTTTTGGGTTTTTTTCACTTCTTCTAAAAACATTTCTAACTGTTCACGAGTAAAATACTTCAATTCTTGGTTTTTCTCTGTTTCTTTCGGGATCGTAATTTTTACGAGCGGATTTTCGCGTAAAATGCGAAACTCATGAACTGCGTCATGGAGTGCTGAACTCATTAGGCTATGAATGCGCCGAACAGTCCCTTCGCTATAATGCTGTCTTAATTCGTTAATCCATTTTTGGTATTCAACTCTGGTAATTTCTTTGAGTTTGTAGTTTCCCCATCGTGGAAGAATATTGAGCCGAACATTTCTCTCTTGAAGAGAATAGGTGATTGGCTTGACGTTTGGTTTTTTGTACACCTCGAGCCATTTTTCAAAATACACGTCTACTTTTTCATTGCCGTCCTCAGAGAAACCGTAATATTCGATTTCCATTTCTGCTTGAGCGGCGGCTAATTGCGCCTCCTTCTTCGTTTTAAACCCGCGTTTTGACTTCTCTTTGTACTTCCCTGTTGCTCTGTCTTTGTAGCGAATGCGATATTCCCATGTTCCGTTCTCATGCTTACGGAAGCTTGGCATGTTATCGCCCCTCCTCTGAGTTTTCAATGGAAAAACAAGCATGTTTCGCGCTAACTAAAAAGAGCAACCATCCGCGTTGCTCTTTTAAATTTTTGACGTCAAAAATTTAATACGACCTTTTTCAGTTT
>NZ_DAITON010000117.1:0-7112 GCF_036834105.1 Anoxybacillus sp.
TTTTTAGATCATGTTCATGGATATTTCCAATCTTGCAAAGAAGTTCTCGATAATGAATCGTGTTGATTTTTGAGCACCTAACAACAGATGGTTTGTCTAATCACGCTTCTTCCCAATATTCTAAGACGACATCGTACTTGTTTTGTGGCTGTTGGCTTGTAATATTTGCTATTACTCTGTCTAGTTGTACGATAACATCATCGGGAGATACAATAAGCACAGGTCTACGTTTTCCTTTTATTTCTGCGAACCATATTTCGCCGCGTCTTCCCAGATTACTCATCGTCTTCGCCCCATATTTCTTTTTCCAGTTCTTCTTCAATAACATGTTTTGGAGGTCTGTTATCAAAGTATTTGTCGAAAAGCCATGATAGCAATTTAATTCGTTCTGCATTGTCCATTTCGTCTAAAGCTTTCATGAACTCTTCTGCCCTCACATGTATCTCCCTTATCTACATCTCAAAGTTAAAGAAGACAGTTAACGATCTAAACGTGTGTTTTATTTACCACCCTCTGACATACGGTTTCGGCGCTTCAAGCGATATGCCGAGTTCGTTCGCAGCTGTTTTTGGCCAATATGGGTTGCGAAGAAGCTCGCGCCCGATAAAAACAAGATCAGCGCGCCCGTTCCGTAATATTTCTTCCGCCTGTAACCCTGACGTAATGAGCCCAACGGCTCCTGTCGGCACATTTGCTTCACGGCGAATCGTTTCAGCAAACGGCACTTGGTAGCCAGGGTATGCATCAATTTTTGCCGGAACGACGGCGCCAGAGCTTACATCGATCAAATCAACACCTTGCGCTTTCATTCGTTTAGCATAGTCAATGTAATCATTGACTGTTAACCCGTCTGGATGATAGTCGTGCGCAGAAATGCGCACAAATAGTGGACCGTCCCACACTTCTTTTATCGCTTCAATGACTTCGCCTAAAAAACGATAGCGATCTTCTCCACCGTATTCATCCGTTCGTTTGTTTGTAAGCGGCGATAAAAATTCGTTAATTAAGTAGCCGTGCGCAGCGTGAATTTCGATGACGTCAAAATTAGCTTCCTTTGCTCGCCGCGCCCCTTGCTGAAAGGCGTGAATCGTTTCTTCAATTTCCGTTTTTGTCATTTCTTTTGGTGTGCGCATGTTGTCATCAAACGGAATAGGGGAAGGAGCAATGATTTCCCCAGAAACGGTCGCTTTCCGTCCGGCATGTGCAAGCTGAATGCCAATTTTGGCTCCTTGTTCATGAACGAGCGTCGTGAGCGTATGCAATCCACTTATATGGTCGTCGCTCCAAATGCCTAAATCGCGTGCCGAAATTCTCCCTTGTGGTGTAACTGCCGTCGCCTCGACAATAATAAGTCCGACTTGCCCGACAGCCCGCGTTGCATAATGAATGAGATGCCAGTTGTGTACCGTTCCGTCTTCGAGATCACACGCATACATGCACATCGGCGACATGACGATGCGGTTTTTCAATGTGACGTCTCGTATCGTATATGGCGAAAAAAGCATACAACATCCCTCCGATCGTATTGTTTACAAAAATCATATCACGTACTGTTGGAAAAGAAAAACAATTTGCCTTATTGAACGGAGGAAAGAAGTGCTTCACCGAGCTCTTTTGATCGTTCAGTTGCTCGTTTAATGCAAGCAATCATTGCTTCTTGATAGCGGTATTGCTCGAGCACGCCGATGCCTGCTTCAGTCGTCCCCCCTGGGCTTGTGACTTCTTTTCGTAAAATGGAAGGATGTTTGTTCGACGCTTTTAACATATGGGCGGCACCGATAATCGTTTGTAAAATGAGCTCTTTCGCAATATCGTGATCAAGCCCGATTTCATCGGCCGCTTTTTCCATTGCCTCCACTAAGTAATACACGTAAGCAGGTCCGCTACCAGATAACCCTGTCACAGCATGCAAGTGCTTTTCATCAACAATCGTCACAATTCCGACCGTTTCAAATAACGTTTTTGCGATGCGCATATGTTCGTCCGTTGCGTATGCCCCTTGCGCTAATGCTGTGGCGGATTGTCCGATGGCTGCGGATGTATTCGGCATGGCGCGAATGACCGGGATTTGTTTCCCGATTAGCGATGTAATTGTATCCGTCGTCACTCCTGCAAGCAATGAAATAATCAGCTGTTGTTCACAAAAAGCATGTGCGATTGGCGTAAGACTTTCCGCAACATCTTTTGGCTTCATGGCTAAAATGATAATATCGGCTTCTTTTACCGCTTGTTCTTTATTCGTTTCCGTTCGCACCCCATACGTTTGTTGCATATACGTGAGTCGTTCCATGCGCGAGCGATTCGTTACGATCATTTGCTTTGGTTCATATAGCGTTTGTATAACTCCTGAAATAAGCGCTTCTGCCATCGATCCTGCTCCGAGAAACGTGATCGTCATTTTTTTATCCTCCTTATCCCCAAAATAAAAAGACCTTTCGTCCGGTAAAGGACGGAAAGGTCTTTTATTTCCGCGGTACCACCTTTGTTGGCACAAGTTGTGCCCACCTTTTGTGCCGGTATCGTCGGCAAGACGGTTAGGTTTGCCTAACAGCTCATAGGGTAGGTTCCATGATAAAGAGGGTAATGAAACCTTTCAGCCTACGGGTTTCACTCTCTTGTTACCATTTATCATGTACTGGCCCTATTCATCGCTTCGCACATATATGATTTGCTTGCAATTATGCATGAAAAACGAGCGTGTTGTCAATAGGTTTCGTCTAATTACTTTCTGAATTTTTTAATAAATAAATTAAAAATAAATGACAAATAGAAAAAATAGGTGTAAACTGATAAACAGACGAGACGGAAAATTATGATGATATAATGAAGGAGCTAGAACGATGGAACAGTTGCATCGCATTGTCGTTCCAACGCCATTTGCCGTTGGAGATGTGAACATGTATATTCTTGAAGGAGAACGATTAACGCTCGTTGATGCTGGGGTGAAAACGGAGGAAGCATGGAACGTTTTCGTTCGTGAATTGCAGAACATCGGCTACCAACCGACAGATATTGAACAAGTCATCATTACGCACCACCATCCAGATCACGTCGGTTTGCTTGATTATTTGCCGCCGTCACTTCCTGTTATCGGGCATCGCAAAGCTGCGCCTTGGATTGCGAAAGATGCTGCTTTTTTTTCGTGGCACCAACAATATTTCGAACAATTTTTAATCGAGTGTGGCGTTGGTGAAGAGGGTGTGATGAAACTAGGAAACTTTCGGCGTTCTCTTCGCTTTTCGTGCGAGCGCTCGCTCACACAAGAAGTGAAAGAAGGGGATGTGATCGAAGGATGGATGGTTATCGAAACGCCAGGTCATGCGCAAAGTCATATTGTATTATATCGTGAATCGGACGGTCTGATGATCGGAGGAGATCATTTGCTAGCAGCGATTTCATCCAATCCGCTGTTAGAACCTCCTGCGATTGGTGAAAAGGAACGACCGAAGCCACTTTTGCAATATAATGATTCATTAAAAAAACTACTCCAGTACGACATTACAACCATTGTTACGGGACATGGGGAAGATGTGACAGATGTCGCACCGCTTATTGACAAGCGGCTTGAAAAACAAAAAGAACGTGCACAGTACGTGTGGCAACTGTTGAATGAAAAGCCGATGACGGTATTTGACGTATGCCGGGCGCTTTTCCCGACTGTATATGAGCGAGAGTTTTTGTTGACGATGTCTGAAACGATTGGCCAACTGGACTATTTAGAGGCGATAGGTGCAGTGAAAAAAGAAAAAGATGATCAAATATATATGTACGAAGCGGTGAGATCATGAAACTGAAAGGGAAATACGTTGTTATTACAGGAACATCGAGCGGCATCGGTGAACAAATCGCATACGAAGTAGCGAAACGCGGAGGAATACCTGTATTGCTCGCACGTTCAAAAGAAAAGTTAGCGCAAATTGCGCAACAGATTGAACAAACGTACAGTATTTCTTGCCTATATGAGCAATTAGATGTTAGTAACGTAAAAGAAGTAGACGATGTATTTGATCGCTTGCTCACCTCGATCGATGTCCATATTCTTGTCAATAATGCTGGTTTCGGCGTATTTCGATACGTTGAACAGATTGATCTTTCGGAAGCGAAGCAAATGTTTGATGTCAATGTGCTCGGATTGATCGCTTGTACGAAAAAAGTGTATGCGCATATGATGGAAAAACGATCGGGTCATATTATTAATATCGCATCCCAAGCAGGAAAAATTGCCACGCCGAAATCGAGCGTATATGCGGCGACAAAACATGCTGTGCTCGGATTTACAAATAGTTTACGAATGGAAGCATCAATGTATGGCATTTATGTGACGGCTGTAAACCCTGGACCAATCGAAACGAACTTTTTTACCGTTGCTGATACGTCTGGGGAATATGTAAAGAACGTAAAGCGATGGATGCTCCGCCCGGAATTTGTCGCAAAGCGCATCGTTGATGTGATGCTTACCCCTACGCGCGAAGTGAACTTGCCGTTTTGGATGCATATGGGAAGCCGTATATATCAACTATTTCCATCGCTCATTGAAAAAGTGGGCAAACAAGCATTTTTAAAAAAGTAAGAGAGGTTGAAATGATGAACGTGACATTGACAAAACGAGCGATTGAACATCTTCGTCGTGTTCAAGGAAATAAACATGTGAAACTCATATACGATACAGATGGTTGCGGATGTGCCGTAAATGGAGTGCCTGTTTTGTTGCTCATCGATGAACTAGATGAGCATGATGTAGCGATCGAAACAAACGATGTGCCCATTTGGATGGAAAAACATCAGCTCATTTTTTTCGATGATCAAATGACGCTTGACGTTGTCGATGGAGCAGGGTGTTTTCAATTAAAAAGTCCAAATCAAATATTGAATCCGCGCATGTCACTGGTTGAGCGCTAAAAAATAAAAAAGCCCGGAATAAAAGCCGGGCTTATTCGTTTTTCGGCGCGCGAACGACCGATTGAAATTTTCCTTTATGGGCTGCATCACAAAACGGCATGTTTTGTGAGAGCCCACAACGACAGAGAGAAAACGTTTCTTTTGTTTCAAACTTGTTTCCTTCCATGTCAATTAATTCGACATCGCCGGTTACACGAAATGAACCATTATCCATCACTTTAATTTGTACTTTCGTCATTTTTCCACCTCCTTGTATACCTTATATCGTATATACTATCTTATTTCATATTGGAAATGCAAGGACGTACATGTTTGTCTGAATGGTGACAAGATAGCTACATTATACTTTTTGTGATAAATATCACATGATCCCTCTCCACCTTTTTGTACAATGGGAAGTAGTGATTGAATCGGAGGGATCAAAATGCGTGATTTTCATCAAAATCCATTTATCGTTATATGGGAGTTGACGCGAGCGTGTCAACTCAACTGTCTTCATTGTCGGGCAGAAGCGCAATATCATCGTGACCCATGTGAATTAACGTTTGAAGAGGGAAAACAACTTATTGATGACATTTATGAGATGGATCAACCTCTTCTCGTGTTCACAGGTGGCGATCCACTGATGCGTCCAGATGTGTACGACATTGCTAAATATGCGATTGATAAAGGACTTCGTGTATCGATGACGCCAAGCGCCACACCAAACGTAACGAAGGAAGCGATCCGAAAAGCAAAAGAAGTAGGGCTTGCCCGTTGGGCGTTTAGTCTAGATGGGCCAAATGCCCAAATTCATGATCACTTTCGTGGCACATCCGGTTCGTTTGACTTAACAATGAAAGCGATTCAATATTTACACGAGCTTGACATTCCAATTCAAATTAATACGGTTATTTCTCGTTATAATGTTCATGTTCTTGATGAAATGGTGCAACTTGTTGAAAAGCTTGGATGTGTGCTTTGGAGCGTATTTTTTCTCGTACCGACAGGCAGGGGGAAAGAGACGGATATGATTTCACCCGTTGAGCATGAAAAAGTGTTTCGTTGGCTTTATGAAACGAGTAAACGTGTACCGTTCGATATTAAAACGACTGCAGGACAACATTATCGACGCGTTGTATTGCAACAAAAAATGCGAGAGCAACAAATTGATCAAGCTATTCGCTATGAAGACGTGCTAATGAAAGGGATGACTGGGCAAGTAGATGGTTTAGGGCGCGCCCCAAAAGGAGTAAACGATGGTAATGGCTTTGTATTTATTTCCTATATCGGTGACGTATATCCGAGCGGATTGTTGCCTGTAAAAGCAGGAAATGTACGCGAACAACCACTATCGCACATTTATCGCCACTCGCCAATTTTCAAGCAGTTAAGAAATCCAGATGGATATAAAGGAAAATGTGGTGTATGTGAATTTCGCTATGTTTGTGGTGGATCGCGTTCGAGAGCGTATGCGGTGACAGGCGATTACTTAGCGAGTGAGCCATATTGTATTTACATTCCGAAAGCGTGGCGTCAAAAAGAAAAGGTCGGCGAATAGCTGACCTTTTCCTACATATTCATGTGATGTGTTTGTCCGGTTCCTAAGGATGGGTCCAACATACCAAAAATCATTGCGATATGAGCAACAATTAAAAAAATGCCGACGAATATAGCGTGCACTTTTAATCTTTTTTCTTCGTTCCAATTTCGTCCAATAACATGTAAATCTAATAAACTTAATCCAAAGAGTGGAATAACTCCTAATAAGTAAAATGTCACAGCGATCACGTCAATCCACCCTCTCCATTCCCCATTCATTGTGAGTGGAATGACAGCTGATATGAACAAATAAATGAAAACAAACAAAAAATAAAATCCACCTATAATACTACATATTTTATTTAGTCTTCTCACATTTCCATCAAAACGCCGCGTAAACAAAATGACTAATTCGGTAATAGCAACAGTTTCAGCTAGAATAACAGGGATTGCCATAAACAAAATTAAATTCCATGGTTGATTAACAGCTAACAACTCCATGTAGTGCGTCATACTCATACATGCTTCCTCCTTTGTTTTATTCTTTCATAATTGTATGTAACGAAAAAGTGTGCATTTTTTTTGCAGAAATGAAGAAAAAACTGTGACAATATGATAACTTCAAAAATAAATTGTGAAATTTTGATCATTTGTTTTATCTACTGTAGATGAGCAAATTTACTAACATAAAT
>NZ_DAITON010000118.1:0-7045 GCF_036834105.1 Anoxybacillus sp.
CGTACCAAATCGCTTTTTGGACTCCATCTCGCAAAAACCAGAAACACCGCCCATCTGAATCATGGGAGACATGGCTCAAACAAAAACGGAAAGTCATTGAAACGGGTATTCTCCGTCCTTGTTGACCAATATCGTATGACAGACATTCGTGCGAATACGATTACAGGGTTTGAAGTGGCACTAGATGGCATCTTGTTGGTGTATTCACTTGTAACACTCGGGCTAGTTGAGCGCTAGCGCTCAACTAGCACCACGGGTTACTTTATATAATCTAAAACAGAATTTGACTGTATTGATTTTAAGCATCATGCGCTGTCACCGCTGTTCGCCTGCTTCTTGCAGTTGTTCGTTAAGACGTTCGAAAAATAAGTCAGCTTCGCGTTCTTCCTCTTGCTCGTCCCATTCTGGGAGAGGTGGAAGTTCGTCTAATGTTTTTAAGCCAAAGTAATCTAAAAACTCTTTCGTTGTCCCGTATAAAATTGGACGACCTGTTCCTTCTGCGCGACCTACTTCTCTAATTAACGCTTTTCCTAACAGTGTTTGAAGCGGCTTGTCGCTTTTGACGCCGCGAATGTGCTCAATTTCTGCGCGCGTAATCGGTTGACGGTACGCGATGATCGCTAACGTTTCAAGCGCAGCTTGCGACAACGATGATGTCGTTGGTGACTCGACAAGCTTTTGTAAATACGGCGCACATTGTTTTTTCGTTGCAAGCTGAAGCGTTCCTGCCATTTCCACGATCATAATCCCGCGCTCATCCGCATCATACATATCTTTTGCTCGTTGAATAAGCTCATATACTCGCTCTTCCTCTACATCGAGTACATCAGCTAATTGCTTATACGTCAATCCTTCTTCACCTGCCGCGAACAATAACGCCTCAATTACTGCGAATTCATTCATCTCAATCACCTTTTCGTCGAATGTATAAATCAGCAAAATTGTTTTCTTGCTCGACAATGATTTCGTTTCGTTTCATCAGTTCAAGCAATGCTAAAAACGTGACGACAATTTGCTCGCGATCGTCATACGGAAATAAGTCGTAAAAGTTCATTCGCTCTCCACTTTTTAATATATGTAAAATTTCTTCCATCCGCTGTCCGATCGGAATTTCTTGACGTGCTACTTTCGTATGAAGCGGCTTTTGTAACTTTTTGCGCCGTAACAACTTCGCCAGCGCTCCAAGCATATCGTATACATCAACATCGAGAGCAAGCGGCGCACCGTTTTTCGCATAAGCGGTTAAATCGCTTGGCGGCTTCGTAAATAAAAGCGCGCGCTCTTCTTCTCGCTCGCGCAACTGTTTCGCCGCTTCTTTAAACTTTTTATACTCGATTAACTGCTGCATTAATTGTTCACGCGGATCTTCTTCCGGAATAAATATGTCTTCTTCTAGTGTATCCTCATGTTTCGGTAACAACATTTTGCTTTTCATTTCAATGAGTGTTGCTGCCATCACTAAATACTCGCTCGCTACATCGAGCTGCAATTCTTTCATCGCATGAATATAAGCCATATACTGCTCCGTAATTTGTGCAACAGGAATATCATAAATATCAATTTCATACCGATGAATTAAATGGAGCAATAAATCAAGCGGCCCTTCAAATTGATCTAATTTCACATGATAGTGCACATCAATCCCACCTTTATTCATAACTAATAGTATAATACAGATAAGCATACGAAAAAAAGGGGGCATTATATTGTATCCGAAGGCATATATCGACTATTTGCTTCACTTTCACGCGACGCGCGATTATTTTGAATGCCATGAAGTGTTAGAAGAATATTGGAAACGAACGAATGAACAAGTATGGATCGGGCTTATTCAGCTCGCTGTCGGAATGTACCATTATCGCCGAGGAAATATCGCCGGAGCAAGACGAATGTTAACGAAAGCGGTAAACGCATGTGAAAAAGAAAAGCAGGCGTACGAATCGCTAGGCATTCATGCTGAGCAACTGCTAGCTCTCATTCATACATATATAAGACGAATGGATAATAGAGAGACGTATGAAAGTGCTTGTTTACCTATTGTCGATCGTTCGCTCTTACATATATGCCAACGACAATGCGAACAAAAAGGGCTAATATGGGGAGAAAAAAGCGACATGTCAAACGAATATATCATCCATAAACATATGTTGCGCGACCGAAGCGACGTCATCGCTGAGCGGGAACGGCAAAAACAAAAAAGACAGGGACATTGATCCCTGTCATTGTTCACATTTATCCAAAAATGGAGCGGTCATGTCATTGGCACATAACGTCTGATTTGGATACAATTCTTTTAACGCTTTCACCATTTGCTTCCCAATTCCTTGATGGCGATGGGACGGATTAACGCTAATATGTTGCACTTCAACCGCATGTTCGCGCAAAATCGCACCGATAATGCCGATAAAATCTTCTCCTTCTTTCCATAGAAACAGCTGCCAATCGTCGTTTGTCTCATAATTTTTCATCGTTTGTTGAAGCTGTTTTAAGTCTTTTTCGTTTGGCATAAACGACAAAAGACCCATGGCAATTTTCTCATAGTTTTTTCGATAGCGAACTAGCATATGAATCCCTCATTATCGACAAGACTTATTGTTTACTCGCTATTGCTATTATAAACGGTCTTGTCGCTTTTTTAAACCTTTTTTATCGCGAGCATATTAAGAAAATGTACGCATCACATTCGCCATTTCAATGGCGCTTAATGCTGCCTCCCATCCTTTATTTCCTGCTTTCGTCCCAGCCCGTTCAATTGCCTGTTCAATCGTATCTGTCGTCAGCACCCCAAAAATGACCGGTACGCCTGAAGAAAGGGCAGCATGGGACGTTCCTTTCGCCACTTCATTACATACGTAATCGTAATGGCTCGTTGCCCCGCGAATAACTGCACCAAGTGTAATCACTGCATCATATTTTTTCGACTCTGCCATTTTTTTCGCTACAAGCGGAATTTCAAACGCTCCTGGCACCCAAGCGACGTCGATATCATGTTCCGAGACCCCGTGACGTTTCAAGCCATCGAGCGCACCAGCGAGCAGCTTGCTTGTAATAAACTCATTAAATCTCGCAACGACGATGCCGACTTTTAACCCTGTTCCAACTAAATTTCCTTCATATACGTTCATGCCATTCTCCTCCTTAAAAATGCAACATATGTCCTAGTTTTTCGTATTTTGTCCGCAAATAGCGCTCGTTATGGCGCTTCGCTGGCATTTGTAGCGGAACGCGCTCAACAACTTCTAATCCGTATCCTTTTAACCCAGTAATTTTGCGCGGATTGTTCGTCAATAAGCGCATTTTTGTCACACCTAGATCTTTTAAAATTTGCGCGCCAATTCCATAGTCGCGCAAGTCTGGGGCGAAGCCGAGCTTTTCGTTTGCCTCGACCGTATCATAGCCTTGCTCTTGCAACTTATATGCGCGCAATTTGTTTAACAAGCCGATGCCGCGACCTTCTTGGCGCATATATAACAACACTCCACGACCTTCTTCTTCAATTTGCGCCAACGCCGCATGAAGTTGAGGACCACAATCGCAACGATGCGAACCGAACACGTCCCCTGTTAAGCATTCCGAATGGACGCGCACGAGCACTGGCTCATCTGGAATGATTTCTCCCTTCACAATTGCGATATGTTCCTTACCGTCTAACGTGTTGGAATATCCAATTACTTTGAACTCGCCAAAATCGGTCGGCAACGAAATTTCCACTTCACGTTTAATCAATTTTTCTTTCCGATTGCGATATGCGATTAAATCTTTAATCGTAATCATTTTCATATCAAATTTTTCCGCGATTTGTTTTAAATCAGGCACACGCGCCATCGTCCCATCATCTTTTATAATTTCACAAATGACTCCTGCCGGCTTTGCCCCACAAAGACGCGCTAAGTCTACAGCGGCTTCCGTATGACCCGCCCGCCGCAACACGCCACCTTTTTTCGCCACAAGCGGAAAAATATGCCCTGGTCTTTTAAAATCGCTTGCTTTCGCTTCTGGATTTAACATTTCTTGAATCGTCAACGAGCGCTCAAACGCGCTAATGCCCGTCGTCGTTGCTTTATGGTCGATGCTGACAGTAAACGCTGTGCCGTGCGCATCTGTATTATGATTGACCATCGGTGCTAAATCGAGCCGATCGGCCAATTCTTCTGTAATCGGTACACAAACGAGACCGCGACCGTGCGTAATCATAAAGTTGATCACTTCCGGCGTTGCTTTTTCTGCAAGCGCCACAAAATCACCTTCGTTTTCACGATCTTCATCATCACAAACGATAATGATTTTCCCTTGCATTAAATCGTAAATCGCCTCTTCAATTGTATGAAACATTTCGCTCACTCCTTATATCCGTGCTCTTGCAAAAATTGCAACGTCAACCCGTCATGCTTACCGGCAACGAACTGTTCTACATACTTACCAATGATGTCACATTCAATATTGACGATATCGCCAACCTTTTTTGCCCCTAAAATCGTCGCTTCTCGCGTATGCGGAATGAGTGAAATGGTAAACGTTCGATCCGTTAAACCGAAAATCGTTAAACTTGTGCCGTCAACCGCAACAGAACCTTTTAAAATCATGTATTTGCGCAAATGACCCGGCACTTCAATGTCATAATACACCGCGTTAGCGACAGGTTGTTTGCGAACGATACGTCCGACACCATCGACATGCCCAGAAACGAAGTGACCGCCAAAGCGACCGTTCGCCGCCATCGCCCGTTCTAAATTGACTTTCGCTCCTACCGTCAGCGTTTTTAATGACGTTGCACGCACCGTCTCCGGCATAACATCAACTGTAAAGAAGCGATTTGTAAACGATGTGACAGTTAAACAAACACCGTTCACTGCAATGCTGTCACCGAGCTGCACATCTTGTAGCACCTTATGCGCTCCGATCGTAAAAACGATCGCATCACCTGTTTGTTTCATTTGTTGAATGGTTCCTATTTCTTCAATAATTCCTGTAAACATGGCGATCATCCTTTAGCAACGATTTTAATATCCGATCCGATCATTTCCACATGTTTCACTTGCAAGCGAAGCGCATCCATCATTCGACCAAAACCTTCCCCACCGATTGCCGAAGGGGCTTCATTGCCGCCGATCAACGTCGGGGCGACATAAGCGATGACTTGTTGAACAGAGCGAGAAGATAAAAAGCTTCCATGCACATGCGCTCCACCTTCAACGAATATGGACATGACGTTGCGCTTACCAAGTTCACGTAAAAGAGATGGAATATGAATCGTATGTTCATTCATACGAATGAATTGTACTCCCGTTTGTTCATACGGCTTCATTTGCTCTTCCGTCACATGATGCCCGACGACAATCCACGTTGGTGCCATGTTGTCCGTTACAACGTTCGCTTGAAGCGGTGTGCGCAAATGTGTATCGAGCACAACTCGAATCGGCTGTTTTCCTTCGTGACCAAAGCGAACGGTTAAGCTCGGATCATCTGCTAAAATGGTGCCGACGCCGACCACGATCGCATCGTGCTGCTTTCGCTCGCGATGCACATCGCGACGCGCCTCTTCAGACGTAATCCACTTGCTTTCTCCCGTTTTCGTGGCAATTTTCCCATCTAAACTCATCGCATATTTTAATATCACATACGGCGTTTTCGTTGAGATATAGTGAAAAAACATTTCGTTTAACGCATCCGCTTCTTCTTTCAACACCCCGACGGTCACATCCATTCCCGCTCGCCTTAATTTTTCAATACCTTTTCCTGCGACGAGTGGATTCGGGTCTGTCGTCGCCACGACGACGCGCTTCACCTTTTTTTCAATTAACAAATCGGCACATGGCGGCGTTCGCCCGTAATGGCTGCACGGCTCAAGCGTCACATAAACAGTTGCGCCTTCCGCTTTTGCGCCTGCCATACGCAGCGCATGCACTTCCGCATGTGGCTCCCCTGCTTTCAAATGCGCTCCAAAGCCGACAACTTCGCCATCTTTTACAACGACTGCACCGACAAGCGGGTTTGGGGACGTTTGACCACGCGCTGTTTCAGCTAACTGTAACGCTAAGCGCATATATCGTTCGTCCATTTTGCACCACCTTTCCTGTATAACATAAAAACCCTAGGAACAACGTCCTAGGGCAAGATGTATAATAAAAGATCGCCTTTTTCGCATAGCAAAATAACCCATCGCCGATCGCTATTTTCCAAATAAGTGGAATAAGTGGCGTGAGTTTTCGGCAATCCTTCTCCCATCCAGACTATACTGTCGGCTCCGGAATCGCACCGGATCATGCCTTAACGGCTCGCGGGCTGAGAAACGTACGTTTCATTACCGCCGGTCGGGAATTTCACCCTGCCCCGAAGGATGCGTATATTCCATTTTTATTCATTATAGCACAATAAAGCGAAATGTCTATTACTTTGCAATGAACAACCAATACACCGCTCCCCAAACGAAGCTAACGAGCAAAAGGAGGAAAAACAATAGCCAGTTTTTTTTCATCTCCCATCTTTCCTTTTCACTATTGTTCGTCCCACACTTTTACTTCTTTCATCACATCGCCGTTTTTCATCGCTTTGACAACGTCCATTCCACTAGTCACTTGTCCAAACACTGTATGTACACCGTCTAAATGCGGCTGCGGTTCGTGACAAATGAAAAATTGACAGCTTCCCGTATCGCGACCACGGTGCGCCATCGACATCGCCCCTTCAATATGTTTATGCGGATTGTTGTCCGTTTCACAAGGGATGGTGTATCCTGCATCGCCTGTTCCGTTTCCAATCGGGCAGCCACCTTGGCTCACAAACCGTTTAATGACGCGATGAAACGTCAATCCGTTATAAAATCCTTCATTCGCTAGTTTTTCAAAATTCGCTACCGTCTTTGGTGCTTCGTTTGGAAATAGTTCAAACTCCACCTTTCCACCGTTCTCCATGATGATGTAACCTTTTTTCTTCATTGAAACTTTCGCCACCTTTCTATCGTAAAAACAAATGTAGCTTCATTTTACTATATTTCACTTCTATGTTCACGCAAATGTTTGTACAATAGTACAGAGGAAAAATGAAG